>JAZODB010000273.1:0-1721 GCA_045596785.1 Eubacteriales bacterium | reverse complement strand
CATACCTGTTCCGCAGAAAATAAGAGCGCGTTCAAATTCGCCCTCTGCGATAAGTGAACCTACGCGAAGACCGACTCTGTGAAACATGAGATCGGTGTCATCATCCTCAGGTGAACGAACACCAACATCAGTAATCTTCCATCCCTTTTCCTTAAGGTGAGCTACAACGGCTTCCTTAAGCGGAAATCCTGCAAAATCGGCACCGACAAGAAGTTCTTTGTTTGCTATTGTTTTCATAAAACACTCTCCTTTTATTATTTTTAAAATAATATCTTTAATAATTATATCAATATATCAACCTAATGTCAATACAAAAATCATGTGCAATATATGTTTTCTGACGAATATTTTATTCACCACCGATTTTAACTAAATATTTCTCAACAATACATCAAAATCACATATATTAAAAGGTTTGCGCGAACAATATCTGCCGCCTTTGTTGTCAAAAAACAGTGGTATTTTCGAAGAAAAAAACACTGTTCACATGAACAGCGAAAAATCAGTTTTATTTAAACGCTCAGTCTGTAATTCTCTATATCCACATACTCGCCGAATTTCATACCGACCTCGGAGATTTTCCCACAGTATTCAAATCCGAATTTGCGGTGGAGTGCGGCACTTGCTTTATTTCCGGATGTAATAACGGAAACCACCGTATGTGTTCTCGAATCATTGCGTGCTTCATTCAGTATAAATTCCATCATAGCGGTTGCAACACCGATTCTGCGAAAATGCGGAGATACATATATCGACAGCTCTACCGTTGATTTGTACGCTTCTTTTTCACGGTATGTAGACAGGCTCACATAACCGACAATATTTTCTCCGCAAAATGCGGTATATAGCGGATGATTATCGACATTGTGCCTGTCAAACCATAGTTTCCAATCGCTGAAGAGCTTCGGGGTTAAATCAAGGGTAGCACAACCATTTTCAACCTCGTAGTTATATATTTCCAAAAGCTCCGTTAAATCCTCAGCCTTCGTTTGCCTTATTTCAATCTTCATACCACAACATCTCCGACAATTTTTCATAATTATATCACTTTTTATTTAATAATGCAATACAAATATAAAAAAGGCGTCCGGGGCGCCTTTTTTATAAATATCACCATATCACCGGAAACTCTGAGCAAAGTCAATTTTGACCGTTTCGGACAAATTTGTATTCATATTCGAGCGGAGGTGTATCCGCTTTTTCAAGTCCGTTATATTCATACACCCTGCAAACCAAAATAACCTCGTCATCCGTTCGCGACCTTATGAAATATTGCGGGGCACGCTTGAAAGCATCGGTGCCGCGCGCGGAATCAATCATGTACAGAAAATCGTTATTTTCAATTATCTTTGTCGGATAACCGAGAATACGCTCCATGATAAATCCGCTCATTTTTTTCTCCTTTCGATTTCACGCTTTTTTTGCTCCAAAATATCCGAAATAGCGGAAATATCTTCGTCGGTTACTCCTTTCGTATCAATAAGAGAGGCAACCATAGTTCTTACGGAGCGCCCACACGTTTAAGCAAAGACTCCGATTCTGACACGAGATATTCTTCCTCTGAAATCACAGGTGAAAATTTATGGTAATATCCGCTTTTGTCAACCTCAATATATCCTTTATCAAGCAGTCTGTTTAGAAGCACATGCGCAGTTTGTGTCTTCCAGTTTCTGCTGTCGGAAAGAAGTCTCACAACATCTCCGGCAGATAATGCCACATCA
>JAZODB010000272.1:0-2190 GCA_045596785.1 Eubacteriales bacterium | reverse complement strand
GATATTTGAGTTTTTACAGTTCTGTACTCAACATCAATTCCTTCGCAAAATTCGCGCACAGGTGTCATATCTGCGTGCCCTTCAAAGCCGATTTCAACTGTGATACCGCAAATTTCGTATTTTTTCGGATAAAACTCCCTCATTTTTGCAAGTGCCAAAAGAAGTGCGGCAGAATCCTTTCCCCCGGACAAACCAACAGCAATTTTATCTCCGTCAGCTATCATATCGTAATGCTCAACGGCACGTCGTACACTGCCGAGAACTTTTTGAAGTTCTTTCATCAATTATACCCCTTTGATTTATCAACTCTTCTCACCGAAAGGAACTACTTAAATGCCAACAAAAATCTATATCGACCAAGGACATAATCCCGTAAATCCCAACGCCGGAAGTGAGGGGAACGGTTTCCGCGAGCAAGATATTGTTTACACAATAGGTCAACTCACAGCAGAATCGTTACGCGGATACGGATTCGATGTGCGATTGTCACGTCCGACACCGGCAACACAGCTCGGTACTTCAAATACAACCTCGCTCCAAGCCCGTGTCAACGATGCAAACGCATGGGGAGCCGATTATTTCATCAGCCTACACACAAACGCCTCTGAAATTGCATCCGCCTCGGGAAGTGAAGCTTTTGTTTACAGACGAGACAGCGATGCGGAAGAGCTTGCAGCAAATATTCTCGAACAATTAAATTTTGCCACAGGTCTTTTAAATCGCGGAGTAGTTTCCCGTCCGGGATTATATGTGCTTCGTAAAACAAGAATGCCCGCGACTCTTGTTGAGCTCGGATTCATTACAAATCCCGTGGACGCAGAGCTGATGGCATACAGTCCCCAACTTTTTGCTGCCGGCGTGACAAACGGAGTGCTTGCATATCTGGGACTCCTTTGATTTTAAAATCCAAAAATTATTATTACTTTAATTTGGATTCATTTTCAATGATATCGGGGCGTCTTTCTTCTGTAATTTCAACAGACTTTTCAAGCCGCCATTTGTCAATATTGGCATGGTGCCCCGAAAGAAGTACATCAGGCACTTCTCTGCCCATCCACACAGGAGGTCTGGTATACTGAGGATACTCAAGAAGTCCGCTTTCAAAGCTCTCTTTCTCATGGCACTCGGGAAGCGCAAGAACACCGTCAACAAGCCTTCCGACAGCATCCGAAACAATACACGCGGGAAGCTCTCCTCCTGTCAACACGTAATCTCCGACAGATATTTCCTCATCGACAATCTCCTCGATAACACGTTCATCAATCCCCTCGTAATGTCCGCAAAGGATTATTATATTTTCAAGTTTTGCAAGCTCCAATGCTTTTTTCTGATTAAAAACCGTTCCTCGCGGAGACATATAAATTACGTGCGGTTCAGAGTTCTCCTGCGGCAACGATTCGGCAATAGCTTTATAACATCTGTAAATCGGCGGTGCCGCCATAAGCATCCCACGACCGCCACCATACGGTGTGTCATCCACTCTGCGGTGCTTATCCTCGGAGTAATCACGAATATTATGAGTCCGTATGTCAATGTGTCCTGCGCGTCTTGCTCTTCCGATAATGCTTTCCGAAAGAATAAAGTCAACATACTCCGGAAAAAGCGTCATTATATCTATTCTCATATCACTCTGCCCTGAGCCCTTCTATCAAGCGGACATATATACCTTGCTCTTCACCGTCGGTGTTTATATTTATTATAAACTCATCAACTGCGGGAATCATAAATGTTCCTCCGCGTACATCATTTACCACATAAACATCACGTCCTGCGGGAGTTATAACCTCCGATAGAGTACCGTATTTTTCACCGCTGTCAATATCAATCACATCAAGTCCGATAATATCAGCGACAAAAACCGAGCCATCTTCTCGTGATATATCTTCGCGGTCGGCATAAAGTGTAATCCCTTTCATGGGAATTGCTTGGTCAAGTGTGGTAAATCCATCAAATGTACAAAGAACCATCCTCTTATGCACGGATGATGCACGCACTTTCATTCGTTCATATCCATTTTCGGATTTCTTCAGATATAGGCTTTTCAGCTTTGCAAGTGTTTCCGGAGTATCGCAGTAAGACTCAAGGCGCAGCGTTCCGCGCACGCCGTGAGTTCCGACTATCTTCGCACATTCGAGATATTTTTCTTTAGCCATTGTAAGTACCTGTTATAATTATATAAATTTATATAAT
>JAZODB010000271.1:0-1506 GCA_045596785.1 Eubacteriales bacterium | reverse complement strand
ATTTTCTCTTGTCTACAGCACAAATAATTACTGTTTTCTTTTTTCCGGAATATGCTCCTACTGCATCCAATAAAGTAACCCCTGCCGCTTCGCTCATCGTTTTGGTCAGTGCGGACACATCACTGTCAATAATAATCAGCAGTTTTGCTTTCATTCCCCCGTACAGAACGTAATTAAAGGCAAACATACTGATTACAAGTGCAATACCGCTGTAAATTGCCGTATCAATATCATGGAAGGTGAGTCCGGAAAGAATCACAATAAAAGAATCAATCATAATAAATATGTTTCCGCTTTTCATATGAGGTATTTTTTGCTGTACCAATTTGACGATAATATCGGTGCCGCCTGTCGTGACATTTTCCCGGAAAACAATCCCGAGACCGCATCCCATTATGATGCCTCCTGTCAGAGCACAACAAAATATATCATTACTGAGAGGGTACGGGACGAAATATTCAATAAAAGCTGCGAACAGTGATGACATAACACTCGCCCAGAATGTTCCGATAAAAAAGCGAAATCCAAAACAAACCGCACCAATGATCAAGAGAGGAATATTCATCGCAAGAATATAGAGACCATTGGGCAAATGGGGCAAGAAATGCGAGATGATAACAGCAAGACCGGATACTCCGCCCGGTGCAATATTCTGAGGCGAAAGAAATAAGGAAAATCCAAGGGCAAAAACCAGGCAGCCGAGTGTAATAAAAAAATACCTTCTGACAAGCTTCATCAATATACCTCTAAAATTATTCTTTTTACAGTATGTACTTGAAAATCGGGTAATAATCTTATATAATTAAATCAATCAGAAATATTTCAGAGGAATACCAATCATGCAGGATAAGATAACAGTCGGCTTTTTCGATTCGGGAATCGGTGGAATATCTGTCATGACCCGAGCAAGAATGAAACTCCCTTCAGCCGATTATATATATTATGCAGACACCGAACATGTTCCGTACGGACTGAAAACACGGGAGCAAATTATCGAATACTCAGATGATGCGATTGAATGTTTGATTTCACACGGAGCACAGGCTGTTGTGGTCGCATGCAACACAGCCACAAGTATGGCAATAGAACATCTGAGAACGAAATACAATTTACCGATTATCGGAATAGAACCAGCCGTGAAACCCGCCGCGAAGCTTCACAGCGACGAAAAGATTCTTGTGTGCGCGACTCCGGTAACAATCGGCGGAGAAAAACTTCACAGCCTGATTGAAAATATGGGAATCAATCCTACTCTTGCCGCAACCCCCGGACTTGTAACCCTTGCGGAAAATGCGGAATTCGATACCGATAAAGTGTGCAGGTATCTTGAAACAGTCATTGACAGAAAAGCAAACTATTCTGCGGTTGTTCTCGGATGTACTCATTTTTCGTATTTCCGTGATAGTTTCCGTGTGTTTTTTGGAGATGACATCGACATTATTGACGGAACGGAAGGTGTTGTGAACCGCTTGATTGATGTGCTCGGTGTTTCTGATGGTTATGATA
>JAZODB010000270.1:0-5093 GCA_045596785.1 Eubacteriales bacterium | reverse complement strand
TATTTATTAATTGTTCCGCATTTATTGTCCGGAGGTACCGGTACTTAAAAATACTCCTGCAATATTGTATTTTTATGACTCATTCCGGAATACGCCGTTCAAGGCAGATGTGGCTGTCACGAGCGATGATGTTATTGACGATAAATTCAAAAAGCTTTCCTTACATGTTTCACAGATGTATGAATGGTTTCCGTTTGTATATAGGACTCTTGATACAGTTCCTGAATCTGAAGATGAGCGACTTGAGTGGTTGCATATGCTGCGTGTACCGCGCGACGGAACTTTGTCTGATGAGGATATAATATCCAAAAAGCTAAATGGTTTTGAGTGGGAATACCGTGAGGCAATTCCGGCAGCTAAATATCGCGATTTGCTTATAAAGCGTTACGGAGAGAGGGGCAAAAACATATTGTTTGCCGAGGCCTTTGAGATTTGTGAGTACAGAGGCACATTCTCCGATGAGCTGATTCCGTTCTGGCAAAATGCAAACCGGAATGAATCGATGTATCTGAAAAGACGAAACTTTTGAATAGTTTAAAACAGATGCAAATTTCAAAAAATTAAATAATAAAAAGATGTCTCGAAAGAGACATCTTTTTGTTATACTTATTTTAGTCTTCAAACATCATTACTCTGAAGAGTTCTTCTGCGAAGAGCTTGTGCATACCGCGTGACGGATGGTTTAGGTGATTGCTCAGCAGTGCAGTTGTGTCTGCACCGGATGCAGCAAGTGATTTCCACATAGAGTAACAGTCTGCTATATGTACGTTTTCAAATGTACTTGCAAGTTCTTTTGCGCTTGATATAAACAGATCCATTTTGCCACCGTTTTGAATATCACTTAATTTTTTTGCAAATCGAACGAGAGGCTCGCCGATTATTTTAGGAGATACTCTTGTATTCATCATATTTGGGGTCATGAATATAATTTCACATCCGTATTCCGTAAGTTTTTCGAATATTCCGCGAAGTGCTGTGAGGTACTGGTCTAACTCACCTACAATATCGTTTAGACCGAGACAAACAACAACAAGGTCGGGACTGTGAGAAATCACATCTCTGTCAAGTCTCGCAAGAGAAGCCGGAGTGTTGTTTCCGTTTAGGCCTGCGTTAATAATATTGACAGCCATTTGTGGGAATGTTTCGTTCAGGCGTTTTTTTAACTGATTATGGTAAACAGCTTCAAAATCAAATACATATTGCATTTTTTCGTTGTCGGGCATTGTTACCTCAAATACACCATTTGTAACACTGTCACCAAGAAAAGCTATGGTCACAGCTCCGGTTTCAAGGTAATTTGCTGCTAGTCTTTTTGCAATTTTCATTTTTTCCTCCAGGTCAAAAAAATATTTTATTTATCTGATTACTTTTTGGGTTGTTTCAGTTCAAGCATAGACAAAACGCGCTTGTTTCCGAGTCCCATGAGGTAAGCAAATACACTTACAATTATTGCAGGCAATATATTAAGCAAATGAATAATAGGATTGTGAGGTGAGAAGTAAGCGACAATTCCCGAATACATTCCTTCCCACAAGAGACATATGGTTCGCCCGATAAGATTCATGGTAGCTGCCCACTCATGGGTTTTTGTGAACGGGTTTGATACGAGAACGATTATTGCCAAGATAAAGTTTGGTACGTTTGCAGCAAGAGAAATCCAAAATCCCGTAAGGGGCTTGCGTGAGGCGCGACCGCCATCGATTTTGATTCTGTCCTGACCTCCTCGTTCCCAAAGCACATTGTAGATTAAGGAAAGGTAAAAAAGTGTTGCAAAGCAGCTTGCAAACAACATTAACCATGATTTTTGACTGTTTACAGCAGAAGCTGCGGTAACTATCATTAAGCCGAGAAAAGTGGCTCCGAATTGATTTAGAATCAGCTTTCCGATTATTTTTGAGTTTTCGCTCCAAAAATCCTTCATAATATCTCCGTTTAATTGTAATTTGCACAAAATAATTCGAAAGAACATCAATTGAATTTCTACTATATATTTTATTTCTTTTGTCGTGTAATTACAAGTACATAGCCTGAAAATTTACAAACTATACATCAAAACTATAAATTTTGTTGTATAATAAAGATACCGAATTTGTGAAAATGTTTCGGCTTGGGAGTGATAATATTGCAGAGTGCAAACTTTAAGGATGAATTTCCCGACGTTATAAAGAGATTTGCGAACTACAAGGATGTGGTCCAGGGATGCTCTGGAAAAACAGTGACAGAGTATCTTTTTGATTTGCGTACATTTTGCAGATTTTTAATTGCAAAGAAAGACGGAATTGAGACATCGGGAGAAGAATTTAACAGTATAGATATAAGCGGTCTTGACGAGAAATTTTTTGAGAATATCACTACAACAGAGGTTTATGATTTTCTTTCGTTTACCGGGCACGAGCGCGGAAACGAAGCAAGAACCAGAGCGAGAAAACTGTCCGCAATCAAGCAGTTTTATAAATATTGTACTGTCAAGCAAAAGATGTTTGAGAATAATCCCGCAATAAATATAGAAACACCAAAGCTGAAAAAACAACTCCCAAAGCATCTCTCCGTTGATGAGTGCTATAATTTGCTTGATTCGGTAATAAATGATATTGAATCAAAAACACGAGAACGTGATTTCGCAATACTTACGATTTTTCTGAATTGCGGTGTTCGATTGTCCGAGCTTGTTGGAATAAGTATTACGGACCTTGACCACGAGCTGCGCTCAATGAGAGTTATCGGAAAAGGCTCTAAGGAGCGTATTGTTTATTTGAATGAGGCTTGCCGCTCTGCAATTTTAACATATTTGCCTATCAGAATGAAAACTCCCGCAAAAGCAAAGGGTGAGGCTGCGCTGTTTTTATCGCGACAGGGGAAGCGGATTTCAGTGAAAACCGTGCAGTGGATGGTTAAAAAATACCTTGGAGTTGCCGGACTTGAATATAAGAATTATTCTACTCACAAGTTGCGTCACACGGCGGCAACTTTGATGTACCAAACAGGAGAAGTGGATATAAGAGTGCTTAAAGATATTTTGGGGCACGAACAGCTTAATACCACGCAGATTTACACACATGTATCAAATGAAAACATGGAAGAAGCAATGGCAAAAAATCCACTCGCCTTTTTTTATCCCGAAAAAAAGGACGAGGAAAATAATTGACGTCGTTAGTTTAAGCACCGATACCCCCTCACTTTGCGATAACTCGCATCATGAGGGGGTATCTTTTCGTTGACATTAGTTGATAAAGTATCGAAAAAGGGGTTTCATCGGGTTGTTTTAAAAATATTATTGTATAAACCTGAAAATACGTATTTTCAGTCAAGCAGAATATCGTCTCTTGACATGAGTGCGGCGCAGTCAAGGATTTTTTTGATAGCATAGTTTGATTCTTCTTTGTATAAATCCGGATCCACACGCTCAAGAGTTTCTTTTAAGTAAGAATCGTAATTTGATTTAATATTGTTGTATGGTTTTTTGAAAAATACTTCATCCGAAATAAATGAACCAATCGAAACGTGAGCTTGTTCACAAACAAAACCATCTTCCGCTTCAAGGAGATTCTGACCGAACATAACTGCTTTGTTGTTATTTATTCCGAGCAGGCAGAGTAAGGTGGGAAGTACATCAACATGCCCTCCGGCTGTGTGGATTGTTTCTCTCTTGTCAATGCCCGGGATATTTATAATCAGCGGCACGTTGAAAACATCAAACAGCGAATAGCTTTCCCCTGTAAGAGCAGATACTCGTTTTGAGTTTTCCGTATTTGTGTTGGAGAGTGCATAATGATCGCCGTATATAACGATTGCAGAATTGTCATATAGTCCTGCCGCTGTCAGCAACTCAATAAACTCACCTATTGCGCGATCCGCATAGTTTATAGCTTGCAGATACAGCCCGAAAAGAGTGCCATTATCTTCGGGAAGCAGCGTGATTTTGCGGTCCTTTTCGGGAATACCGTACGGATGGTGGGATGATACGGTTACATAGAAGGCATAGAACGGTTCTTTGAATGATTGCAAATCGTCTATGGTCTGACGGAACATTTCCTTGTCGGACAGACCGAGCGCGAACATATCGTTTTGCTCCAAATCTTCAATGGAGGTGAAGCTGTCAAAGCCCTGGTTGGGGTATGCGTATTCTCTGTTCCAAAATGTTCCGATGTAATTATGGAACGCATGTGCGCCGCTGTATCCGTTGTCTTTCAATAAATACGGAAGCCCATTATATTTGTTTTCGGAATATTTTATGTATGCTGCCTCGTTTTCGGGAGCAAAGAGGGAATTGTTGACGGAAAATTCCGCATCTGCGGTATTGCCTCCGCCTATTTGATAGTAGTAATTGTCAAAGTAAAAACTGTCATTTGAAATGAGCCTGTTCAAATTAGGGGTGATTTCCTGTCCGTTGTATGTTTTGCCTATCATAAAATTCTGCAAAGCCTCAACCTGAATTATTATTACATTTCGGTTTTTGGCAATTCCATAATATTCGCTATCGCTGTAATCTTTGGAGGTATATAATGTTTTGTCAACATCACGCTCAACGGAAGCATTAACTGCGGCATTTACAAAATCCGATATGTGGTAACAGAAAAATTCGTTTGACATGTATTCCGTTTTAAAATCAGGCCAAAAAGGTATGAAAAGGATAAGGAGCACTGCAAGTGAGGCGGATATTCCAAATGCTCTTTTTTTCGAAATCAATGCTGCTGATAATTTTTTGATTTTCTTTTCGAGTGTGCAGCCTTTTAATTTTGATAAAATAATATCGCGGTTAGCGGAATATAAAATAAAAAACGGCAGATCAGCTATAAATAAAAAGTGAACAGGTCGAATTAAACCGATTACCGTATCGCCGACTTCCGTAAGCTGTGCCGCCATACCGAGCTGAGTTACGGAGGGCAGATGATAGACATATGAAAAATATACAGCGTCAATCACCATAAATACAGAAGAAATATAATAAATAATTATCGTTGTTTTTTGAGCTGCTTTTTCGGAAAAAAATGAAATCAGTACATATATCAGAATATAAACAGCGGTGGTTGAGGCAGAAAAAACAAGTTCAAATCCTCCTACCATAAGTCCTGAGTAAAGTATGAAGGTTTTTA
>JAZODB010000269.1:0-1852 GCA_045596785.1 Eubacteriales bacterium | reverse complement strand
TTTCTGAAATTTCCGCAAACATAAAATTATTTGATTATTACACTAAAGCATACTCTGCCGTTTTTGACGGTATGGTATGCGAATACGATGTATATACAGAAACAAACGGAAAGTTGTCGGTATCACGAGAATACGGATTGTGCGCATATTCTCCGTTTGCAGATGGATATTATTACAATCATTACGATGATTTCGGCGCAGCACGCTCGTTCGGTTATAAGCGGCAACATTTGGGACACGACATGATGGGCTCTGTCGGAACACCCATCATTGCCGTTGAAGCGGGATATGTTGAAGCTTGCGGCTGGAACCGATTCGGCGGATGGCGAATAGGAATACGCTCATTTGACGGAAAGCGCTATTATTACTACGCTCATCTCAGAAAGAATCACCCGTACGCAGATATGTACGAGGGAAAGATTGTTGCCGCAGGTGAAGTAATAGGTTATCTCGGAATGACGGGATACTCCTCGAAAGAAAATGTAAACAATATCGATGTCCCGCATTTGCATTGGGGTATGCAGCTCATATTCGATAAATCCCAAAAAGACGGAAACAATCAAATTTGGCTTGACATGTATGCCATTACAAATTTCCTCGCAAAATATCGTGCGAAAACGATAAAAGTCGATAAAGAATCGAAAAGTATAAACTACAAGATTCCGATATCTTCATGGGAATGATTATTAATAAAAAATTTGTCATTTTGTGAAGCAATTTTAATCTTTTCATGATATGCTGTTTATAAAGACATCTATGGAGGAACATTTCTTGAAAATACTGAGCCAAATAAAAAAAATCATATCATCTTCATGTATATTTTTCACCTTTATCATTATAACAATATACACTCTTGGCGTTTCGATTAACTCATCATGGATTCCCACCATTGAAATGCTGTACTCCGTTCTTGCTTTTTCTCTGATTTTATCTGTCTCAAATATATTTCTTTTCTCGGACAAGCTTATATTTGCACTCAGGCTTTTGCTTCACTGCATTTTTACTTCAATAATGTTTTACATCTTTTTTATAAAGCTAAGCGGATACAAGTCAAACGGTGGCTCACCGCTTACAATAATGCTCGTCTATTTATTTGTTTACGCATTATTCGGAATAATAATTGCGGTTTACAGATATTTGATATCAGACTCAAAGACGAATAAAAGCGACTATAATAAAATATTTTAATATACTTTCACAAAAAAGCGGCTTATCCGCTTTTTTTATTGACATAGCCTATATTCCCATATTATAATTTAAGCAAATAATTACTCGGAGAAGATATGGAACTTAAAACAATAGCAAAAATTCACACCGATTTTTCAACAAAATTCGGTGTGCCTCGCCAAAGCGGTCTTGCCGCATCACTTTGCGGCACGCTGATATTCGAGAAAGAATACAGAAATCCGGATTCTCTTCGCGGACTCGAAAATTATTCACACATATGGATTATTTGGGGGTTCAACGAATGTTTTGCTTCAGATAAACAAACTCAAACACAATCGCGCTCTTGGTCCCCTACGGTTCGCCCACCCCGATTAGGCGGAAATGTTCGCATGGGAATATTTGCGACGCGCTCACCAAACCGCCCCAATCCAATTGGTTTATCGTGCGTAAAAATTGAATCAATCGAAAAAACGGATGCTTACGGCACAGTTATTCATGTAAGCGGAATAGATATGATGAACGGTTCTCCCGTATATGATATAAAGCCATATCTTCCGCACATTGAATGTATAGAAAATGCTCTCGGCGGATTTGCAAAGGATACATCATCTCACATGTTGAATGTCAGTTGCCCCGATGAGCTTTTAACACGCATCACGCACTCAAAACGCGATGCTTTACTTGA
>JAZODB010000268.1:0-2439 GCA_045596785.1 Eubacteriales bacterium | reverse complement strand
ATATGACTTCGTTGTTCTTGCAGAATTCAATATTAGGCTCTACGAGATTTGAATAACGGCACTGGAATCCGGAAGCTGTGATGAGATTTTTCTCGGCAGCAGCATCACGAATGCGTCTCGCAAGGTCAAGGTCAAGTGCAAGAGGTTTTTCAACAAAGAACGGGATGCCGCGGCTAATTGTTTCAAATTCGATTTCGCCATGACAATACGGAGGGATACAGATGAAAACCATGTCGGGCTGTACTTCATCGTACATTTCGAGATAGTTTGTATATGCTTTTCCGCTTCCTGCCTGTTTTACAAAAGATTCAGCGCGCTCGGGAATCAAATCGCAGAAGCCTGCAAGCTCTACTATATCTTTAAAACCGAGAAAATGGCTGAGATGATAAGTACCGATGCCGCCGCATCCGATCATTGCGAGTTTTTTCATGTTATTTCTCCTTATTATTTGAAATTTTTATGCTTTGGAAATTATTTCGATAAGCTGGCTGTTTACTTCGCTGTAATAATCACTCCAAGATTTGTTACTGTCTGCTTTGAATATTCCGGCTGTGAGGTAACCGTCAAATCCGGCGTTTTTCAAAGCGGGAATTATTTTACCCATTTAGCACTTCCGTGTGTGATATCTTCCCATGTTCCTCCGGGGACAGTAAGAATACCGCGCGCGCCGAGCTCTTTTGCGGCTTCTATCTGCTTGCGAAGCAGTGCGAGAGCGTCACCGTGTTTTGCGGGATCTCCCATTATGTCATTCCAAATGGAGGAGGAAATACTTACTACGGGGAGATTGTATTTTTTCGACAATGCGCGGATTTTTTCGTAATCCTGTGCGTTTGTCAATAATGAGAGAGCATAAGCCCCTCCGGGTTCGTCTATGTTTAATTCGATACCATCAAAACCGGCTTTTGATACCGCTTCAAACGTTTATTCGAAGGACAGTTCGGAAGAAACAGTCCAAGCATTCAGCGATTTTTTCATTTTTGTTTCCTAATAAATATAAATATTTTATAATAATTCACGACTTTTGCTTGACTTTATCAGATAACAGTATATACTATTATTGTGTTTATGTCAATGCGAAAAACGACAGATTTTATGGATAAATCAACGATTATATTGGATTTCAGACCGGGGGTATTATGGGTAATTCGATTTATGGTGACAGTAAGTATTATCAAAGTAAACCTATTCTTCACGAAGAAACGTATGATGTGTGTGATATGAGCGTGCCTCTTCTTGTTAATTGTGTGGGATATGTTGTTATGACAAAAAAGTTTATCACAAATACAACAAGGAGTGATTATTATTTACAGATAATGGAGAAAGGCGAGCTTCTTTGCGGGGAACAAAGGGATACCGTACTTCGTGCGGGGCAATTTATTGTTCGAAGCCCACATAAGGCATACAAATATGAGATGCAATCGATGGATATGGAAATCGGTTACTATTATGCGCATTTTACGGGTTCGTTTGTTGAGACTTTGCTTGAAAACTGCAACATAGAAACAGATCGAACATATACAATGGCTGACGGATTTCAAAAGGCTTTCAGAGAGGATTTTTCGTCATTATTTAGAGAATATACATTGTGCGCCCGGGGAATACAGGCGCGCCGCATATTATAACGAAAAAGGAGACGAAAAATGAAATTCTTGCATACCTCCGATTTGCACATCGGCATACGGCTTTGCGAGTATTCAATGACGGAGGATATAAAACATATTCTTTCTCAAATCAGGGAAATCGCGGTGAGAGAAAAATGCGCGGCAGTTGTTATAGCGGGGGATATCTATGATAGGTCGAATCCGTCGCCCGAATCGGTTTGTATTTTTGATTCATTTGTAACCGCTCTTGCAAACGACGGAATTGCGGTTATGGCTGTGTCCGGAAATCATGATTCTCCCGAACGTGTTTCGTATATGTCCGAGCTTCTTGAGAAAAGCGGAGTGTATTTTTCACATGTGTTTGACGGAGAAATAAATCATGTGGATATGTATGATGAGTTTGGTGCTGTGAGATTCTATTTGCTGCCGTTTATAAGACCTATAAATGTGAAGCAAGCGTTTTCGGATTTTGACGGAAATACATATTCGGATTCTGTGCGCTTTGTTGTTTCCCGTGTTGAGTCGGATGCGGATGCACCTTCACGCAGGGTTATTATTACACATCAGTTTGTGACAGGAGGAGAAGCGGATTTTTCGGCTGACGAAGAAACCGCAGGCGGAATCGGCAATGTTGACGCCGCGGTGTTTTCGTCGTTTTCATATACAGCTCTCGGACATCTTCACAGAGCGCATTACGTTGGAGCGGAAAAGAAAAATATCAGGTATAGCGGTTCTCCGATTAAATACTCATTTTCCGAGGTTTGTGACGAGAAGTCTGTCACAATAGTTTCTGTTGATGAGAATGGCGATGCGTTTGTGAAAACAAAGTCGGATCGTA
>JAZODB010000267.1:0-9736 GCA_045596785.1 Eubacteriales bacterium | reverse complement strand
GAGCGCCTATCGAAACGGATTTGCCGCGAAGATCGGACACACTCTTTATTTCGGGATCCATTGTAATAAGCTGAACTGCCTCGGCATAAAGACCGGCAACAACGCGGAACGATGTTACAGCGCCGTCCTCTGCAAAGGAATTGATTCCCTGCCATGCATAAGCCATAACGTCTGACTGAACAGTTGCAAGCTGATAATCTCCGGCATCAACGCCTTGAATATTGGCTTTTGAGCCATCGGTGGAAACCACATTCACTTTAATTCCCGCATTGTTTATAATGTACTGACCGAGAACTCCACCGAATGCATAATATGTACCCTGAGTTCCGCCTGTTCCCATTGTAAGCATACCGCTGCCGCACGAGGTAAGGCAAAGTGCCGCAAGAAGAACAAGAGATAAAATCGCAATAATTTTCTTTTTCATTTTTATCCTCCGTTACCTCCGAAATTTATCTCGGAAATTTTACATATGATTAAGTATACATTATTTTCATTTAATTTGCAATACTTTTCCTGATATTTTCTGATATTTTTTTTATTTTTTATTCACTTTTTCGTTTGTACAATCTAATTAACGATAGTTTTACCTGCAATTTTGAGAGTTGCATCAAACGTTCCGTCAATTTATGTTTTCAAAAAACGGAAAATGAATAAATATCCGATTAGAACGGATACGCCTTTAGGCAATTTTTCAAGAATTTCCTCGTAGCAGCCCGGTTCTTCATCCCATGACCAAATTATGCAGCGACAAGTATATTCGGATCAGCCGAAGTTGCCCCTTCGTATATCAACTTATTCGCAAGAGCATAAAGATCACTTCTCTTAAGATTCTTGCATCGTGGGCAATTTGTCGCTTCGGTCGTATGGTGGCTGTAACAGTTCGTATGATTTTCAGACGCAACAATAGTAAGATATCCGCCGATAACCTTTTTTGAGTTATCAAACGGATTCTTTTATATTAATCTCCAATATCCCACTTAAAGTCCGACGAAAGAAGACGTACACCATCATCTGCCACCACAAGCATACCGCCCGAACAGTGTCCGCGTCGTATTTGGTTTTGATTTCCGGTATACACACGGCATTCGCCGTCAGCCAAAGCTGTTACAAACGGAATATGCCCCGCAAGAATTGCAAGCTCTCCCTCAATTCCTCTCACGGACAGCTGAACGGCTTCACCATCGTATCTCATACCGTCGGGACTCGCTATTTGCAGCTTGAAAAATTTCATTTTACCTATCCTCCGGTGTGGGAATATTTAAATTCATTGCTTTTCCGAATCAAGCTTGGCACGCTCAAACGCATCCTCTATTTTACCTATAAACAGGAACGCGCTTTCGGGAAGTCCATCGCATTTTCCGTCTATAATCTCACGGAATCCGCGCACGGTATCTTTAAGCGGTACATACTCACCCTTGATTCCCGTAAATGCTTCCGCTACATGCAGAGACTGTGAGAGATAATTTTGTATTTTACGTGCACGAGAAACAGTAAGGCGATCTTCATCGGACAGCTCATCAATACCCATGATTGCTATTATATCCTGAAGACTTTTGTATTTCTGCAAAATACGCTGTACTTCCCTTGCAACCCTGTAATGCTCCTCCCCAACTATCTCCGGAGTGAGAATACGTGACGTGGATTCAAGCGGATCGACAGCCGGATATATTCCCTGCGAAGCAATCGAGCGGCTGAGTGCCGTTGTGGCGTCAAGATGGGCAAATGTAGTGGCGGGAGCCGGGTCCGTATAGTCATCGGCAGGAACGTAAACAGCCTGCACAGATGTTATTGAGCCGTGCTTGGTAGATGTTATTCTCTCTTGAAGCGCACCCATTTCCGTCGCCAAAGTCGGCTGATATCCCACGGCTGACGGCATACGCCCAAGCAGTGCGGAAACCTCCGAGCCTGCCTGAGTAAATCTGAATATATTGTCGATGAACAAAAGCACATCCTGTCCCATTCTATCTCTAAAGTACTCTGCCATCGTAAGCCCCGCAAGCCCGACGCGCATTCTTGCTCCCGGCGGCTCGTTCATCTGACCGTATACAAGTGCGGTTTTCGAAAGAACTCCCGACTCTGCCATCTCGTTGTAAAGATCGTTACCCTCGCGAGTGCGCTCTCCAACTCCGGTAAATACGGAAATTCCGCCGTGCTCCTTTGCAATATTGTTGATAAGCTCCATTATAAGAACTGTTTTTCCAACCCCTGCACCGCCGAACAATCCGATTTTTCCGCCCTTGGTATACGGGCAAATGAGATCTATTACCTTAATTCCCGTTTCAAGAATATCCGTACCGACAGATTGCTCCTCATATGTCGGAGCAGGGCGATGTATTTTCCACCTTTCGATAGTCTCAGGTGACGGAGCAGGACGATCATCGACAGGCTCTCCCAACACATTGAATATTCTCCCGAGAGTCTCCTCTCCGACGGGAACAGTAATACAGCTTCCCGTATCTATGGCTTCGGTTCCTCGCGTAAGTCCGTCAGTAGAACTCATAGCTATGCATCGGACAACATTATCTCCTATGTGTTGCGCTACCTCCGCAGTAAGAGTTTTCCCGCTGTATTCGATAGTTATTGCATTTAAAATATCCGGAAGCTGTTTATCCTCAAATCGAACGTCAACCACCGGTCCGATAACCTGTGTTACATGGCCGATATGCGTGTTATTTAACATTGTATTTCTCCGACTTCAGTATTTATTTTATACTATGCATTTGCGCCCGCGACAATCTCGGTGATTTCCTGAGTAATCGCTCCCTGTCTCGCCCTGTTATATTTAAGGCTCAGCTCTGACATCATTTCATCGGCATTCTTTGCAGCAGTATCCATAGCGGATCTTCTTGCGGCAAGCTCTGCCGCAAATGCCTCGCACACCGACGAATATACAATCCCCGCAATATAATCGGGTATTATAGACTCCATGACAGCCGCGGCACTTGGCTCATATTCGATAAGTGCTGCGCTTTTTTTGTTTTCATTTTCCGACTCGCCGATTTCTTTTTTTATGCCAATAGGAAGAATATACGTTATATCCGGCACTTGAGACATCGCAGAGACATATTTTGCCGATATGAGATTTACCGCTGCAATCTCTCCTCGGTCATACATATCCCGAATGAATACCGACATGTGAGCACAATCCTCCTCAGTGAACTTCTCACACGAGGAATACTCCTCAGAGACACAGCAACCCATCCGCTTGAAATGCTCTACCGCTCTCCCGCCTATCGGAAGAACAACGTCAATATCCCGAAGCATAGCCGATGCCGAACGAAAAATATTTATATTGTATCCGCCGGCAAGCCCGCGATCCCCCGCAATAACAACATACAGAACAGGAAGATTCCGCTCTCTCACGCATGTATACCGACTCTTTTCGTTTGACATGCATGAGAATGCATCAAGCATAACGGATTTGTAATATTTCGATTTATCCATTTTTTCGGTTGCTCTTCTAATCTTTGCAGAAGCCGCCAATCCCATTGCTCTTGTAATATGCCGAGTAGAATCGACGCTTTTAATTCGTGCGCGAACAGCTTTTATATCAGCACCCATTCTCCGCTCCATCTCCGCACAAAACGGATTTATTATTTTTTATTGAATTTTTCCGTAAATTCAGAAAGCTTATCCGAAAGGAACAATGAATCGTCGTCTGTAAGGTCACCCGTATCACGGATTTTTTCCATAAGCTCTCCGCAGTTGTTTCTCATGTACTCATAAAGCTCTCTCTCGTATCGTGCAACTTCATTAATAGGCACATTTTTGAGATATCCGTTTACCGCAGCGTAAATCAACGCCACCTGATATTCTACGGGAACAGGAGAGCTTTTGCCCTGTTTCATTATCTCAACAATTCTCTCACCTATTGCAAGACGCGACTTGGTATCCGCATCAAGGTCGGAAACGAACTGAGAAAATGCCTGAAGCTCACGGTACTGTGAATAAATCAGCTTAAGCCTTCCCGCAACCTTTTTCATTGCCTTAATCTGAGCAGCTCCGCCGACTCTGGATACCGAAATACCGGGATTCACCGCAGGTATTACGCCGGAATGGAAAAGCTCTGTTTCAAGGAAAATCTGTCCGTCTGTAATTGAGATAACATTGGTTGGAATATACGCGGAAACATCTCCCGCTTGAGTTTCTATTATCGGGAGTGCGGTTATAGAGCCTCCGCCATACTCAGGTGCAACTCTTGCCGCACGTTCGAGAAGGCGTGAATGCAGATAAAAAACATCTCCCGGATAAGCCTCTCGTCCCGGAGGTCTGCGAATCAGAAGCGAAAGTGCGCGGTACGCAACCGCGTGCTTTGAGAGATCATCATAAACTATGAGAACGTCACGCCCCTGAGCCATAAAAAACTCCGCGATAGCGCATCCCGAATACGGTGCAATATACTGAAGCGGCGCACCCTCAGATGCCGAAGCCGAAACGACTACCGTGTACCCATCGGCTCCGCCGCACCGCAAAGTCTCCGCAATTGCCGCAACGGTTGAGTTTTTCTGACCAATAGCAACATATACGCATATAACACCGCTGTCACGCTGATTCAGTATTGTATCTATCGCAATAGCGGTTTTCCCCGTCTGACGGTCACCTATGACGAGTTCTCTCTGCCCTCTGCCTATCGGTATCATCGAGTCAATAGCTTTTATGCCGGTTTGAAGCGGTACGGAAACGCTTTTGCGCTTAATAATTCCGGGAGCCTCACTCTCTATCGGTCGGATCTCAGTACAGCCGGTAGGTCCTTTGCCGTCAATAGGAACACCAAGAGCATTCACAATTCTGCCGAGCATTCCTTCACCGACAGGTACAGATACAACGCTGCCCGTGCGCTTTACTTTTGTTCCCTCTCTTATATCGTGAGAGTCCGTGAGCATAACTATCGATACAGTCTGCTCCTCAAGGTTCATTGCCATGCCATATTCGCCGCCCTCGAAACGAACAAGCTCATTCGCCATGCACTTTGAAAGTCCGAACGTGCGCACGATTCCGTCTCCAACCGTTATAACGGTTCCGGTTTCCGATTCCTCGGTGCGGCTTTCATAATTCTTTATTTGATTTTTTATAATATTGCTTATTTCATCGGGGCGAAGCTTCAAACGAGATTCCATTTATATTCTCCGATTATTAAATTTTTCGTCAGATAACGGTATTCGTCAGTCTGACACCGATTTCCTTAAGCTTATTCTTAATTGTGCTGTCTATCTGTCGGTTGTCAAACGACAGCTTCATTCCTCCGATAAGTGCTTTATCGGTGAAATATTCTATTTCAACTCTGTGTCCCGTGTGAGCTTCGAGTTTTTCGGCAAGCCTTTGGCGCTGTGAATCGGATAGTGAAACCGCACTTTCGGCTCTTACTCTGATTATACCGTGATAATCGTAATACCGTCTTTCAAACTCGGAAAAACACTCTGTGATTTGGGCAACAATGTTTCTTTCAACCATAAGCTTTACGAAATTTGCAAGATACGGCTGTACACGTTCGTCAAGAAGCTCACTTACAAGTCCTATTCTTTCCGATTTGGAAATTTCCGGATTTGAAAGAAGGCGGGCATATTCATTTGTAATAACTTCCGACAATACCCTTGATTCCATCAGAATTTCCGAATCAACACCCGCCTCAACAGCGGCGGCAAACAATCCGTCGGCGTATTCTTTTATAAGTTCACTCATAAATCCCTCGCGGCTTACAGCTCGTCAATAAAAGAGTCGATAAGCTCTTTATGGTCTTCTTCGCTGATTTCACGCCCGACGACGTTTTCCGCAATTTTCACAGATATATCGGAAATTTCATTTTTCAGCTCGTTCATCACGAGTTTTTTCTCAAGAGCTATATCAGATTCCGCCTTGCGAACTGTCTGTTCCGCTTTTTTATTGGCTTCCTCTATAATCTTGTTTCCGATTTCATCTGCTCTGAGCACCGCGGATTTTACAATTTCCTCAGCCTCAAAATTCGCTCCAGCCAGCTTTGAGCTGTATTCAAGTCTGTCGTGCTCCGCCTTTGATGCAGACTCCTCTGCACTGCGGTATATGTCGTCAACCTGATTTCTGCGTTTTTCAAGCACATCATTAACACGCTTAAAAAGCAGCTTTTTCAAGATATACGTGAGAATTAAAAGATTTCCAATAGTTGCAATGATATGCCAAATATTAACCGATATCAGTTCAAGATACTCATCCATAATTTTTCTCCGATGGCTGTCGTGTCTGTGATAACGACAGGATTTTGCTGACAATCAAAGCTTGCCTATGAAAAGATTCGGAGCAAGGAGCATAAGCAGAAGTCCCATTACAAATCCGTATATACCCGTTGTTTCCGCGATTGCACATCCCATTATCATTGTAGAGGTTACAGCACCTTTACATTCAGGCTGTCTGCCGATTGCCTCGCAGGCTTTTCCGACCGCATAACCCTCTCCGATTCCGGGGCCTATGCCCGCTATAAGTGAAAGACCGGCACCGACAGCGCATCCCGCCATAATAATTGCTTTTGCAAGTTCCATGTTTTTTCTCCTGTTATTTTATATTTGTAATTTGTTTTTACGTAATGTTAATCGCTTTCTGCGGCTCCCGAAATATAAAGCATCGTAAGCATTGCGAATATGAATGCCTGCATGCACGAGCTGAATAAATCGAAGTAAATCGAAAGCACGGCAGGAATCCCCACCTGTAAAAATGGGATTTCACCGAGAATTCCCGGAAGCCATCCGAGAAGAAGCGTAGAAAGAGAGGCAAGTGCGGCATAAACAAGTGCGGAAATTACCGTTCCTGACACCACATTTCCGAAATGACGGAATGTCATCGACACGGGAGTTCCGATTTCGCTCAAAATATTGAACGGAGTAAAAAGTGCAAACGGCGTTGTAAATCCCTTGAGATAGCCAAGGAAGCCGGAGGACTTGATTTTGTAATAGGTAATCATCACAAATACGAGTATCGACCAACCCGCGATTGTATTAAGATCCGCTGTCGGTGGGTACATCCCGAACAATGAAGACAAAGAAGAAAATGCGGACAGTCCGAGAATCGCACATATAAACGGGGCAAACCCCGAAAATTTCAATCCCATGTTGTCACTTACCAAACCGTTTACTTTTTCGACTATCCATTCGGCGATTATCTGTCTTTTTGAGGTTGGTTTCACTTGCATGTTATGAGTCAGAACAAGACAAAGCACTGTTATCACAAGCATGACAATCCATGAATTAACCTGAGTTTCCGTTATGGGAATACCACCGAACAGCGGTATCTCAAAGTATATTTTCGCTCCGGTAATACTTATGTTTTCCATATCCGCACCATTTTTAAAGTATTATTTATCATTATTTTTGTCCGTATTCTCTCCCGGAATCACTCCTCGTGAAAATCCGGAAACAAATTTCTCGAACTCGTCGGAATCGCTGTCCGACTCGGAATTCTCCGAGACGTTGTCTGCCGATTCCTTGCTCCGTTCCGCTTCGGCTGTATCTTTTTTGATGTAGGTTTTCCATACACTGCACACGGTAATTACTATCCTTGGGTAGAAAATCGAGACAGCAATCGGAATCACATTCACGAAATCGAGATAAAAAGAAAGCGCAATAATAACGACAACGGCAAGCGTGCGTATTATATACGAATTTCTCAGCTTAAGCTTTGCCGCGGTTTCGTCGCCTGTCTCGAGTGCGTTCACAACACCGACAGACATAAAGAAAAAATTCCCGACTGCGACGAGCCAGCCTACAACTCCGCCTATAAGCACCGTATAATCAAAATATCCAATGGCAACAAAAACGAGCATCGTAATCACAGTGCACACCAAGCACCCGACTGCTATTTTTATGTTTTCATTCTTGACTTCAGTGTCGAATTTCATATATATTCTCCGAGTTAAAAATAATTACCGAAAGCTATTCTGTAATATAATTATATTGCACTCCGCACCGACTCTGTGTAATTACCGAAAATGTTATCCGTAAGTAAAAACTTTTATGTGTTACTATAATATTGTAGCATGTAGATTGTAATTTTTCAAGCAAAATATGTTAAAATTTATTAATTTCATTGTAACTGTAACACAAGAAAGAACAGGCAGCTGCCTGTTCTTTCTTGTGTTACAGTTCAGTTTGCAAGCTCATTAAGCATTGCATAATTCTTTTTGAAAAATTCCTTTTTCTCTTCAATGAATTTTTCCATTTCATGAAGCTGTTCCGACGAATACCTGTCAGTCATTCCCGGCTTCAATGTTCCCTTGTACATACGGTCGAGAACCTGTGACCAGCCTATACCGCACGTAGTAATCTCGCCGCAGCGTTCAACAACTACGAGGTCGGAGTTGCCTGCAAGAAGTTCTTCTACCGCACGTACACCCATTCTTGTGGCAAGAAGTCTGTCCGCAACAGTCGGAGAGCCGCCGCGAACGATATGAGCCAAGCTGCAGAATTTGGACTCAACCCAAAGCCTGTCGTTTCCTTCTTTTTCGGAAAGCTCCTTTGTTATAGCTGTGATTTTCTTTGCAAGCTCTTCGCCGAGTGTCGGGAACGCTTCGGATACAATAATAAGGAAACTTCTCTTTCCCTCACGGCGAAGTCTGATAATTTTATTTATGCAAGCTTCTTCGTCAAACGGTACTTCGGGAATAACAGCCGCAACAGCTCCCGTTGCGATAGCTGTATTTATTGTAATGTCTCCTGAGCCGCGTCCCATTACCTCAACAACATTGCATCTTGCATGAGATTCACATGTATCGCGCAGTCTGTCAACGTTTTCAAGAACGGTATCCATTGCGGTATCAAAGCCTATTGTATTGTCGGATGCGGTGATGTCATTGTCGATTGTTCCGGGCACGCCGATTGTGGGTATGCCGCGAACTGACAAATCCGTCGCTCCTCTGAATGTTCCGTCACCGCCGATTGCAACAATTCCGTCAATCTCATGGCGGCGGAGAGTTGCAATTGCCTTTTGCATTCCTGCCTCCTCCTTAAACTCAAGGCATCTGTCTGAGTAAAGGAATGTACCGGAAAGCTGAATTTTATTTGAGACATCACGATTTGTAAGCTCAATCATTTCGTCCTGAATCATTCCGCGATATCCGCCGATTATCCCCATAACCTGAACTCCGCGGGCATTTGCGGCTCTCGTCACTGCTCTTACAGCCGCATTCATTCCGGGGGCATCACCGCCTGAGGTAAGCACCCCTATTTTCCTGAATTTCTGTTCCATTTTTGCATTTCCCTTTCAACAATCAAATCTGTATTTATCATGCCTATTATTTTAATACAAATATCAGAAAAAATCAAGTATTTTTACCTTATTCAGGAATTATCGTCAAATTTTTCTTATATTTTGTATTTTTCGAAAATACAGCTTATCATTTATGGCTATATAACAATATGATGCGGCAAAATACCGAATTTATTGACGTTTCTCATTTTTATTTAACCGAAAACTTTCTTTCAAACGGAATATTCATCATACCGAGATTTATTTTTCTGGTTTTGCATTTACAAATTGATATATTTATGTTATACTAAGGAAGATCAACTTTGATCAAAACAAAATCATATAATTTGAAAGAGGAAGAAATCATGACATTTACAAAACCCATTGACGGAGATGTTTTATTTTCAATTGAAGATGGATATGAGAAAGATGGTGTTCTTTTTACAAAAATCACGCTGTCCGCGCCTACGGGAAAATCCATAAAAATAAATGGAATAGAAGCCCAAGAGAATTGCGGTATCTACACGGC
>JAZODB010000266.1:0-3530 GCA_045596785.1 Eubacteriales bacterium | reverse complement strand
TAGGATTGTTACTTGCTGCCAGTGAACGGGCTATTTTCATGTATCATTAACTGTTCGCCTAATTTATCCTCCTTAAGTTGGTTTGCGATATACTCCTCAATTCGGCTCGTGTTCTTTCCTGCTGTGTCTACGTAATATCCTTTACACTATAATTCTCTGTTTCGATATTTGTACTTCAGTTCGCCGAATTGCTCATACAGCATCGTGCTGCTTTTGCCTTTTAGATATCCCATGAAACTCGATACACTTATCTTTGGCAGAATTTCCAAAAGCATATGCACGTGATCCGGGCATACCTCTGCTTCTGTTATTTTTACTCCTTTCTACTCACACAACTGTCTCAGTATCTTTCCTATTTCTTTCCATTTCTCACCATAAAATACTTTTCGTCTGTATTTCGAGGAAAACACTATATGATACTTGCAATTCCACTTCGTGTGTGATAAACTGTTTATGTCATTTATACTCATTTCTAAATGACATCCTTTGTTCTTTTGTTCGTGCAGTTGGCAGACCGTACTTCTATTATACAACAAAGGAGTTTTTATTTCTTCCCCACCGGTTAGCCTTTTTTGAACCACGCGTCTAACGCGTGGTTTTCGGCATACAAATAGGGTTATCGCATTTAGGAAAATTATCCTTAATGCGACAACCCCTTTTTTATATTTTCACGTTAAATTTTTTACTGCATTTAGGGCATACTGCAGTGTGTCTGCCCTTCTTATAAGGAAATTTGATTATAGCACGGCACGCAGGACATTTTCTGTACCTTGAGGTTTTGCGGTCTCTGAATTTGTCTCTCTGAAATTTAAACCAATTTTTCACAGGGTGCCAAGCCTTCAAAAAAATTTGATTTTCACGTCTGCGCTTTTCATGCTTTTTGGAAAAGGAGCGGTATATCATAAAAATCGCAGCAGCTGTCATAATTATTGTAACAATAAACGAGCCGACAAAAATATTTATTACAGACAAAATCATCCACAGTATAAACAGCGCAAAATAAAGCTCATCTATACCATATCTGCCATACATAAAATTAATCAGTTTTTGCTTAAATTTTCCCATTGCTCTTTCCTTTTATAAGTGTATTCCGTAATTTCGGTTTGCCATACCGAAAGTGAACGGCAAATTTTACATTCGCCCGATGTTATTTCATTATACATAAAAAACAATCCTCAGTCAAGTATAATTGACTGAGGATATTGTTAATTTATTTCACATAATCCGTGTCAGAATATCATCCGTCACAGATTTTGTATTCAGTTCCATTCTGTCAAAATCCATTGACGGAACATATATGCCCTCCAAAGCAAAATGATGCTCAGCCGCAAACGCAAAATTTCTCACAGCCTCAGCAACACATGATTCTTCAACAGCAGCGGCAAGTCTTATGCTGCCGCTTACTTTACTCTGTTTTTCTTTTTTCACAAATCTCGATACATTTATAATGTTATCAGATAAAATACCTGCCCCGACGCTTACTGTAATTCCCATATCCGGTATTTTTATTTCCGATATGTGGCTTAAAATAGGAATATGCGAAACTACAACTTCACGACAATACTTTGAAAAAGTCTCCAAAAGAGCACTCATCAGCAAAGGCGCGCATCCCATATAGTCCCGCACGAAAAATGTATTGTCTCCACCCTCATTCTTATTTACGACATGGTACATCCCACGCATAGTGAGTCCATGCGAATATCTATTATGTATAACAGTATCGGAATCACTGCTTTTTTTCATAGCAAGCTTTTTTACAAGACGCAAAGCGTACTTTTCGGCTTTTTGACTATCAAATATTGTTTCGGCAAGATAGCAGCGTTCTCGCTCAATATGCTCTGCCGCAGCAAGATATCGATATGCCGATGCATATGCCGCGCTTTTTTCAGCTGCGTGCGCGATTATTTCATCTCGCCTTTCCTCAAGTATCCCTTTATTCCAAAACAAAGACAAATCTATAAACTCGGATGCCGCTCCCGGATATTTCATATCCATAATGTGCGGAGCTGTACCATCAAGAATTGCTATCCTTTTGTCAAGCACCACACAGTCTAAAGAAAATGGATCAGATCCGCAAAGATAATATTCACATCTGCACCCCATTTTCTCTGCAGCATCTGCTATTTTATGCATCATCGTACTTTTCCCGGTCCCCGAACCTCCCTTGATTATATATACTCGCTCAAGTTTTTCCTCTGAAACAATATCGCTGTACGATGTTTTAAAACCCTCTCCCGTATTGGCTCCTGCAAAATACGATTCCCTGCCCTGTGATTCGATTTTCAAATATCCATCGAACACACTTTTCATTATGAAACCTCCAAAAAATATTCGGCTGATTAGCTCTTTAATATTTTATGCGATTTTTTTTGCGAGGTCACAAAAAAAGCCCGATGCGAAATGAATATACTCCGCATCGGACCTTTTCATCAGTCTACTTTAACAGTCCAACCCATGTCGTTTTGGATTTTTCCCCACTGTATACCGGTTATTTCATCATACAGCATCTTTGCAATTTTGCCTATCTGATTGCCATTGATTATCATTTTACGTCCTTCGTCATAAAGCTCACCTATCGGAGAGATGACAGCAGCCGTACCGGTACCGAAAGCTTCATCAAGCTTTCCGGACTCATATGCTTCTTCCACTTCATCAATGGAAAGCTTGCGTTCTTCTACAGGAATACCCCATTTTTTCAAAAGCTCAATGCATGATGCACGTGTAACTCCGGGAAGAATATTACCATCGGTAAGATCGGGAGTAATTACAACTCCGTCGATTACAAAGAACACATTCATTGCTCCGACTTCGTCAATATATTTGCGGTGAACACCGTCAAGCCAAAGAACCTGAGCATACCCGTTTTCCTCAGCCTTCTTCTGACCTATCAAAGATGCCGCATAGTTTCCACCGGCTTTTGCTATGCCCGTTCCTCCTTTAACACATCTTACGTATTCGCGCTCAATTCCGATTTTAACCGGATTTATGCCCGCCTCGTAATATGAGCCGACGGGGGAAAGAATAATAATAAATTTATACGTATGAGACGGATGAACTCCGAGCTGACTGTCGGTCGCTATAATGAACGGTCTTATATACAAAGATGTTCCGAATCCGTGCGGTACCCAATCGCGTTCAACATCAACTAATGCTTTTATAGCACAAAGAGCATCTTCGGGATTGACACGCGGTACGCAAAGCCTGTCGCATGTGTTATTCATTCTCTCGATATTCTTTTCGGGGCGGAACAGCTGAACAGAGCCGTCTGCTGTTCTGTATGCTTTAAGTCCTTCGAATAATTCCTGTGCATAATGGAATACCATAGCTGACGGATCAAGAGAGATTGGTCCGTAAGGCACTATACGAGCATCATGCCAACCTTTTTCCGTTGAATAATCCATTATAAACATATGATCGGTGAAAATCTTTCCAAATCCAAGCTTACTTTCATCAGGTTTGTTCTTTAAATTGTCAGATTTTTTTATTGTAATATTCATCATATCAGCCTCCAATGTATTATTTTCCTTTAA
>JAZODB010000265.1:0-1921 GCA_045596785.1 Eubacteriales bacterium | reverse complement strand
ACTGAAAGCAATAATCGAAGCGCATGTTTTAAACGGTGAGCCTGTCGGAAGTAAGTTTTTGACTCAGAATAAGCAGATTGCATGTTCGTCTGCTACAATAAGAAATGAGATGGCAGAGCTTGAAAACATGGGATATCTTGAGCAGCCACATACATCGGCAGGAAGAATTCCTTCGGAAGCGGGTTACAGATTTTACGTTGATTGTCTTATAGACCATTATAATTTTACGCAGAGTGAAATCGCGGAGCTCCAACGCAGTCTTAAACAAAGGCAGGCAGAGCTTGATTCAATCATACAAACTGCAATGTCGCTTGCCTCAAAGCTGACAAAATATACAGCTATTGCAATTAAACCTCGGCAAGCTCGGATAACGGTACAGAAGTATGAATTGATGCGTATTGATGATGCCACCATTGTTTTGATAATGGTAATCGGGAGCATAATAAAGACTAAGTATATCCGTTCTACCGGACCTATACCGCACGATGCGGAGGCTCTTCTTATACATGTTCTCAACACAAATGCTGTTGGCGTTACCGCCTCGGAAATTACGTTGCCTATGCTTATGGAAATGGAGCGAATGATGGGAGAATATGATTATCTTGTAGCTCCCGTTATTAAAGCAGTGTGTGAGACCATTACGGAATTTGATGGCGGAGA
Source organism: Eubacteriales bacterium (assembly GCA_045596785.1). Classification (GTDB taxonomy): domain Bacteria; phylum Bacillota; class Clostridia; order Oscillospirales; family CAG-272; genus UMGS1696. Next base: position 1,261 of record JAZODB010000265.1, on the reverse strand, counting down.
TATAAAATTTGAGGGAATAAACCATCTTCTCTCATATCCGGAGTTCTACGATATGGACAGACTCAGGGATATGCTTGCAATGTTCGAGAAGAAAGATGATTTGTTTGAAGTTCTCACAAATGAGGCTCAATATGATGACCGTGTTCAGGTATATATAGGTCGAGAAAATATAGTTAAGGTTATGGATAATTCCACTTTGATTTTCAAAGCCATACATGACCACGGGCGCGCGGTTGGTGCGATAGGTATAATAGGACCGACAAGGATGGATTACAGAAGGGTTATATCTACTGTGGATCATCTGACGAACGGAGTGTCTGATATGCTTTCGGAGGTAAACGGAGACAAGGACAGAAACGAATATAAATAAATTCTATTTAAGATAATTTTATTAAATCACGGAGAGAGTAATGGCAGAAAAAAAAGAAAACTTAAAATCGGATATAGAAGATGCTTTTGATACGGTAAAGGATTCCGAAAACGATAATACTGCGGATTCGGCTGAGGAAAGCTCAAAGAAAGATAAAAAGGCTGAATTAAAGAAGCTTAAATCAGAGATTGAGGATTTAAAGCGAAAGTTTTCGGAATCGGAAAAAATAGCGGGAGAGACAAACGACAAATATCTCAGACTTGCTGCGGAGTACGATAATTTCAGAAAGCGCAGCCAAAAGGAAAGGGATAATATATATGGGGATGCCGTGGCCGATACGTTGGCGGGGCTTCTTCCGATAATCGATAACTTGCAATATGCATCAAAATACACATCGGGGGACAGCGAGAAGTTTGCCGAGGGAGTTAACTTGATACTCAGCAAGCTTCCGGAAACACTCGAAAAAATGGAGGTTAAAGCATTCGGAGAAGTAGGAGAAAAATTTGATCCTTCACTCCACAATGCTGTGCTGCATGTTGAGGATGATTCATACGAGGAAGGCGTTATAACAGATGTTCTTCAGTGCGGATATATGTACCGCGAAAAGGTTCTTCGCTACGCTATGGTAAAAGTGGCGAACTGAACACAAAAACAATTTTAAAGTTAAAATTTCACGCTCACATAAATCATATAATGTGTGAAAACGGATAAATATATTTTTGGAGGTATTTTTATTATGGCTAAGATTATTGGTATAGATTTGGGTACTACAAACTCATGTGTAGCTGTGTATGAGGGTGGCGAGCCCGTCGTTATTCCCAATCCCGAGGGTGCAAGAACAACTCCTTCCGTGGTTGCTTTCTCAAAGACCGGAGAGAGACTTATCGGACA
>JAZODB010000264.1:0-4262 GCA_045596785.1 Eubacteriales bacterium | reverse complement strand
AGAAACGCTCACGGCTGTGGAGCAGACTCAGGCGTCAGATAGTGAAGTCTCCCTCCGACGCAATTCAGACAGCGGCGCGGGCAGGCGGAAATATCGGTGGGATCATGCTCCGGGAAAACATCAGAGTAAGATTGGCGCTTTGCGGCGCGGCAGCATTGTTTGCCGGGGCATGGTCGGTGGTTGAGGGCGGGTACGCATACTACGATCTTTTCGGTGCTGTTTTCAGTCTGCTGACGACTCCTATTGTTACATACCTATTTTATGCGGCGACGGAGAGGAATATGCGAACATCTCCGCTCAGGGAATGTGGGGTATATTTTCTCATTGCGGCAGTAACGCTGTCACTTCACCGCATGTCTGCGGGTGACATGTCCGGAGTGATGGGCGGAGCTGTAAAAACGGTTTTTGATTTCGGTGCAATGTTTGCGTTTGCGGCAGCGACAGTCATATCTGCCGAGTTTGGCGCACACAGAGGCGCTCTTGCGGGGCTTTTGTGCGGACTTACGATGAATCCGATATATGCGCCCTCTTATGCTCTGGGAGGGCTTGTATGTGGGACTTTGTTTCGGCAGTCCTGTACATTCGGCATATTCGCAGGAGGTGCGGTTGCGTCTGCATGGGCGGTATATGCGGCGGGACTTGACGGAATGGCGGCGGTTTTTCCGCCCGTAGTCGCGGCAAGTGCGGCTTTAGTGCCTCTTTATAAACACAATATGGTAAAAATAACCCCGATGCTGTTCGGGGAGAAGCTTGCGCGCGGTGCCGAGATTTGCAGTATGGCGGAAATGTCTGCGGATGACATGAAGCGGCGCATATCAAAAATGTCGGAGGGAATGCTGGCGGTGTCGGCGGTACTCGAGAGCTTGTCGGAGAAGCTGTCGAAACCGGAGCGAGCCGAGTTTTCGGATATAGTCAGCGAAACCTTTGAGGTTTATTGCAGCATGTGCCGTATGCGCGATAAATGCTACCGTTCTAAGACGTCTAAGACTGCGTCTGTAATGCATGCTATGACAGAGCAGCTCTCTTCGGGAGGTGCGGCGACAGCTGAGGCGGTGCCGGGGTCGGTTGCGGCATCCTGCTATAATATGGGGCGGATTCTCGATGAAATCAATCTGCGCGCGGGCAGGCGAATTGCGGAATTGAAGCAGAACGACAAGCTTGCGGTATGCGCATCCGACTATTCTTTGGCGGGTGAGCTTATATCTCAGGCGGGGCGCGTCGGAAGTGCCGTGTCTGAGATAGACGAGGAGCTTACGAAGAAGCTTCGTCGTCAGCTGTCATACAATAATTTTCACGCGACATCGGTAGCGGCATACGGAGGGCGGATGAAGTACATTTTTGCCCGTGATGTTGATTTGACGATGACGCGGCTTGGAGGAGATGATATACAGTCCCTGATTGAGGGGATTTGCGGAATAAAGATGAGTCCGCCCGAATTTGAGCTTGACGGAGCGGTTCTGTCTATGCGGATTCACTCGGTTCCGTCGTACAAATGCGAGTCGGGTTCCGATTTCGTTGCGGCATCGAGCGTACACATGTACTGTGGCGATAAACGCGGCTGCGATGCATACTGCGCGGAGGGGTACGGTTCGTTTGTCGACGGATACAGTGAAAGGGCAGAAAACAAAAAAGCTCCCGTCGAAATTTCGGGAGACACAATAACGTCATTTGAAGCTGACGGAAAATACTACATGATAATATCTGACGGAATGGGAACGGGGCGTGAAGCAGCGCTCACATCCGGAGTGTGCGCGGGACTTCTTGAGCGGCTCATTTCGTCGGGTGCTAATCTTGAAACAGCGCTGAAAATGCTGAACGGCATAATTCGTTCGGGAGGCAGAGAGTGCAGCGCGACTGTGGATATAGCGGAAATAGACCTTTTGTCCGGAGAGGCGAGGTTTATCAAAAGCGGAGCGGCGCCGTCGTTTGTGCTCCGTGACGGAAGCATATTCCGCCTGCAATCGAAAACTGTTCCTATCGGGATAATGCGCGCGCTTGACGCGGAGATGATTAAGTTCGATGTGCAGAGCGGTGACCGCGTCGTCATGGTCTCCGACGGAATCTCGCGCTCCTATGACGAAACTCCGTGGCTGCTTGATTTGATGACGACTGACGACACCGTAACGTCGGGCGAGCCTGCCTCCGCGGCGCGACGAATCGTCGCCGAGGCGGCGTTGCGCGGTGCATCCGACGACATTACTGCCGGTGTGATTTGCGTAATATAGAGGAAAGGGGGAGACGCCTTGGGGGACTTTTTGCAAAAAGTCCCCCAAACCCTTCAAAAAACTTTATGGAAATGACTTGGGTCAGTGCACCGACTTTAAATTTCAGCTGACTAATTGATGGAAGTTTTGGTAGGCGAGAGGAACTCTCGCGGCTTTTTATCAAAAGCTCTCAGGTTTTCAGGACAGAGTCCTGAACAATAGCTCAACTTTGGCGTTTCGCATAAGTATAAGCAATGACATGAATTAGGAGATAAAGAAAATGAATCCACTGAGCAAGACGATAGCCGCAGTATCCACGCCGCGAGGTAAAGGCGGGATAGCGGTAATAAGGATATCCGGAAAAGACGCAATAAAGGTTGCAGGAGAAATGTTTCGACCGGCGCGCGCGGAGCACAGCGGAGCAGAGCTTTCGTCGGCAGATGCGCGTACTGCGCTGTACGGAGCGATACTCGGCGCGAACGGAGAGGAAATCGACCGCGGCATATGCACGGTTTTTGTCGCACCGGCGAGCTTCACGGGAGAGGATTCCGCGGAGATTTCATGCCACGGAGGTCCGGCAGTCACCGAAGCTGTGTATATGTCGGCTCTCGCTCACGGAGCTGTCGCGGCGGATGCGGGCGAGTTCACAAAGCGCGCGTTTCTGTCGGGAAAGCTGTCACTCACCGAGGCGGAGGCAGTCGGTCGGCTTGTCGATGCGGATACGGAGGAGAGAATGAAGCTTTCGGGGGGAGCTATGCGCGGAAGCGTGAGCCGTGAGCTTAAGCGGCTGTCGGACAGCCTGCTTGGGGTGATGACTGCGCTGTACGCGGCAATCGACTACCCAGAGGAAGATGTCGGCGACGAAGGCGAACGCGAAATCGGCGGCACTCTGCAAGGTGCGCTTGACGGAGTTGAGCATCTTCTTGCGACGTACAAACTCGGAAGCGCGATACAGACGGGAGTGCGCTGTGTAATTTGCGGCAAGCCGAACGTGGGGAAAAGCTCACTTTTCAACCTGATTACGGGGGAGGACGCGGCGATTGTGACATCGATAGCGGGAACGACGCGCGATGTGCTCCGAGAAACCGTATCATTCGGGGGAGTAACGCTTCGCCTGTCGGATACCGCGGGGATTCGGCGCTCCGAGGATGAGGTTGAGCGCATGGGCGTCGAGCGTGCGGGAGGCGAAATTGAGCGAGCCGAGCTTGTGATTGCGGTTTTTGACGGAAGTCGTTCGCTCGACGCGGAGGATTTTGCTTTGATTGAGAGAATTAAGGATGTCCGCGCGCCTGTTGTTGCAGTTATTAACAAGGCAGACCTCGGATGTGCGCTCACCGCCGACGAGCTTTCAAGAGCTTCGGAATACGCCGCGTGCACTGTGAGCTGTGCCGCGCGCTCCGATTTTTCGGAATCTGGCAGGGGAGCGCTATCCGACGCGATAGCCGAGATATGCGGCGCGGGGGATTTCGATATATCCTCCGATGCGGTTATCTGGGACGTGCGCCAGCGCGAAATTTTGCTTCATGCAAAATCCGCGCTATCCGAGGCGTGCGCGGCGCTTTCGAGCGGAGGTCCGCTTGATGCGGTATGCACTCTTGCTGAGGAGGCTCTCGCCGCCCTTAACGAAACTGACGGGCGCGGAGTTGGCGAGGAGATAGTGAACGAAATCTTCAAGCGATTCTGCGTGGGCAAATAACCTTTGAGCGGAGGCGCGGAGGTAGTTCCACGAAAAAAACACCCGCCGAAGCGGATGTTTTTAAGGGTTTATTTTGAGCTGCGTTTTTTCGGGATGAGCGCAACGATTACCGCGATGAGAGCGGCGGCAATGACAATCGCGATAATTATGGCACCTAAGTTCGTTCCGCTGTCGTCGGTGGTGCTGTCGGTGGTATCGCCCATATCTCCGTTTGCGTCGTTCATGCCGTTTTCATTGTTCGATGCATTTGAGTCGCCGACAGCGCTGTCGTCGGACAAGCTTCCATTCGCACCGTTTGTACTGTCGCCCATAGCTCCGTTTGAGCCGTTCATGCCGTTTTCATTGTTCGATGCATTTGAGTC
>JAZODB010000263.1:0-4437 GCA_045596785.1 Eubacteriales bacterium | reverse complement strand
CAGGTATTATCGGAAGTATAATTATAATCAGCAAATGAAATATCTTTTTAGAGAGGAATTTTTATATGGTTATCACAGATATTAAGGTAAGAAAACTTTTTGACGAAGGTCCTATGAAAGCAATTGTTTCGGTTACTTTCGATGATCAGCTTGCGCTTCATGATATTAAAGTTATAAGCGTTCGTGAGAAAAACTTTATTGTAATGCCAAGCCGTAAAAATCCCGATGGCACCTACCGTGATATAGTGCATCCCATAAACACTGATTTCAGAGCTGCACTTGAGGAAGAAGTTATAAAAGCTTATGAGGAAGAGCTTGCACGGGCCGCTGCCGAAAGGGAAACAGAAGCACTTGAAAGTCGTGAATCGGAGCTTGCAAATCAAATCTGAATATCATTTCAAATTTCCGCTGAATACGGAGGACAACCCTTTCCGTTATTCGGCGGTTTTTTGTGAGGTATAATTATAACAAATCGGACTGTGTTTTTAAATACCGCTTGTTATATCTCTATAAAATTTAAAAAAATTCGTACAACTATTTATTTTTATAAGCATATGTGGTATAATTATTCATGACAAAATCTATGCAAGATATCAAGACGGAGAGGTTAGATATGCCGAAAGACAAAAGTATAAAGAAAATATTGCTTATAGGTTCAGGACCGATAGTAATAGGTCAAGCTGCTGAGTTTGACTATGCAGGGACTCAGGCGGCAAAAGCTTTAAGAGAAGAAAATATAGAAGTTATTCTCGTAAACTCAAATCCCGCAACTATAATGACAGACGGAGCGATGGCGGATAAGGTTTATCTTGAACCGCTTACCGAAGAGGTTATAAAAAGAATAATTACGGATGAAAAGCCTGACAGCCTTCTTGGCACTATGGGAGGACAGACGGGGCTGAATCTTGCAATGCAGCTTGAGAGAAGCGGATTTTTGCGCGCTCATGGTGTGAGGCTTCTCGGCGTTGCCTGTGATTCAATCGACCGCGCGGAAGACAGACAGCTTTTTAAGGATGCCATGAATAAAATTGGGCAGCCCATTATTCCATCGGATATAACCACTACCGTTGACGGCGCGCTGTCCCTTGCGGAAGCTCTCGGATATCCCGTGATTGTCAGACCTGCGTTTACTCTCGGAGGAACAGGCGGAGGAATTGCGGAAAATGAAGATGAGCTTGCTGAAATTGCGGAAGCCGGAATTTCCGCCTCTCCCATCGGACAGATTCTCGTTGAAAAATGCGTTGCGGGGTGGAAGGAAATCGAGTTTGAGGTAATCCGTGATAATGCGGGAAATTCGGTTACGGTGTGTTCAATGGAGAATCTTGATCCCGTCGGAATCCATACCGGCGACAGTATTGTTGTCGCACCGGCACTTACTCTTGCGGAACGTGAATATAATATGCTGAGCTCGGCCGCACACGCTATTATAGAGGAGCTTGGAATAACAGGCGGTTGTAATGTGCAGTTCGCTCTGAATCCCGACAGCTTTGAGTATGCGGTAATTGAGGTTAATCCGCGGGTATCCCGTTCCTCAGCTCTTGCGTCAAAAGCAACCGGCTATCCGATAGCAAAGGTTGCGGCGAAAATCGCAGTCGGCTACAATCTTGACGAAATCATAAACAAAGTCACGGGTAAGACAAGTGCCTGCTTCGAGCCTGCTATTGACTATATTGTTGTGAAATTCCCTCGTTGGCCGTTTGATAAATTCGTATATGCAACTCTAAAGTTCGGCACTCGCATGAAAGCAACCGGAGAGGTCATGGCGATTGACCGCTCATTTGAGGGTGCTCTTATGAAAGCGGTTCGCGGTGCGTGTATAGGCATGAATTATCTCGGGCACGAGAAATACCGTGAGGTTTTGACATCTGAACTTGCAGGCAAAATCAAGGGAATGACAGACGAAAGACTGTTTTTTATATACGAAGCATTCAGACGAGGAGAGCTGTCGATAAACGAGGTACATGATATTACAAAGATAGACGTGTATTTCCTTACCAAAATTATGAAGCTTGCAAAAATGGAAAGCGAGCTTGAAGCTGTCGGGGGAAATATCGATTTCTCACTTTATAAAAAAGCAAAGCTTTTGGGTTATACTGACAGTTCTATTCGGAAGATTTGCAAAACAAAGGATTTAAAATACAGTCTTGATGTATCTTATATAACGGTAGATACATGTGCAGCGGAGTTCAGAGCCGACACGCCGTATTTCTATTCTTCATATGATATGAAAAATGAGGCGGAAGAATACATAAATCATCACGGTAAAAGCCCTCTCGGAACTGTAATGGTGGTGGGTTCGGGACCGATACGGATAGGACAGGGAATTGAGTTTGACTATGCCTCCGTTCACTGCGTCTGGGCGCTGAAAAAAGCGGGATACGATGTGATTATTGTGAACAATAATCCCGAAACGGTTTCAACCGATTTCGATATTGCGGACAGACTCTATTTCGAGCCGCTCACTCCTGACGATATAACAGGCATTATCAAAACCGAAAAGCCCATCGGTGCCGTGGTTGCATTCGGAGGACAGACCGCTATCAAGCTGACCTCACATATAGTATCGTGCGGGGTTCCGATTATCGGTACAGCTCCCGAGATGATTGACTGCGCCGAGGATAGGGAAAAGTTCGATTTGCTTCTTGAAAAATGCGGTATAAAGCGACCCGACGTTTGCACCGTAATGACAACGGAGCAAGCGATAGAGGCTGCTGAAAGTATAGGTTATCCTGTACTTCTCAGACCATCATACGTGCTCGGCGGACAGAATATGATAATTGCATTCGGGGAGAACGATATACGTGAGTACATGGATATAATTCTCTCATTCGGGATAGAAAACCCTGTACTTGTTGATAAATATCTTATGGGTACAGAGCTTGAGGTCGACGCTATATGCGATGGAGAGGATGTGCTGATTCCCGGTATTATGGAGCACATAGAGCGCACAGGAGTCCATTCGGGAGACTCTATTGCAATTTATCCGTCACAGAATGTTGATGATGATATGCGCGACTATATTGTATATCAAACAAAGAATTTAGCACTTTCTCTTGAAACAAAGGGGCTTATTAATATTCAGTATCTCATATACAGAGGAGAGCTTTATGTGATAGAGGTTAATCCGCGCTCATCGAGAACAGTTCCGTATATCAGTAAGGTGACGGGAATACCTATGGTTGACCTTGCTGTAAGGTGTATGACGGGCGAAAAACTTAAGGATATGGGCTTCGGAACAGGACTTTACAAAACATCTCCTTATGTCGCGGTGAAGGTTCCCGTATTTTCTTTCGAAAAGCTCAACGGACTTGATACAGCACTCGGTCCCGAGATGAAGTCTACCGGAGAGGTTCTCGGCCTTGCGGGTACATTCGGTGAGGCTTTGTACAAGGGTCTTCGTGCTGCGGGATACAAGCTGCAAAAAAACGGTGGGGTATTCATTTCGGTTCGTGATACTGACAAGGGTGAAATAGGTTGGGTTGCAAAAAAATTCTCGGAGCTCGGATTTAAAATATACGCAACCGAAAAAACCGCCGAGGTGATAAAGGAACACGGTGTGAATGTGACTGCTGTTTCTCATCTTGATGAGGGCGGAATTACACCGAGAGAGCTTATTTCCGATGGACTTGTCAATTATATTATTTCAACATCCGTGAAGGGAAGAGATCCGTCTCTTTCAAGCGTTCGTTTGAGAAGACTTGCCGTAGAGCATTCAATCCCTTGCCTCACCTCCCTTGATACAGCGGGGGCAATTGCCGACAGTATTGCGAGCCGTTGGAATGAGGAATGTACCGAGCTTGTGGATATAAACAACTTGCGCGGCGGAAAAATAAAACTCGACTTCGTTAAGATGAATACGTGCGGAAATGATTACATTTATTTTGACTGTATGGATAAGTCGATAGAAAATCCGGAGGGATTGTCAATTTCGTTCACAGACCGTAACTACGGTATCGGAGGCGACGGAACTATAATCATAATTCCGTCTGATAACGCTGATGCGGGTATGAGAATGTTCAATCACGACGGAAGCGAAGGGAAAATGTGCGGAAACGGAATCGGATGCGTAGCAAAATATCTTTATGAGAACGGAACTGTTCCGAAGCGCGATATGACAATAGAAACCTTGGCGGGAATAAAAAAACTTCGCCTGACGACAATTGACGGAAAAGTCGTTCGAGCGAAGGTTGATATGGGAAATGCTGATTTTTCACCGACATCAGTTCCGATTATTCTGCCAAAGAAAAGCACTCATGGAATTGGGGAGTCAGTTATCGGAAAGAGCGTTGAGGTCGGTGGAAAGCTTTATAAAATCACATGTCTTTCCGTTGGCAATCCGCACTGCGTGGTTTTCCATCCGGCGATTGACGGAATGAATCTGGCCAGCATCGGCCCGCAGTTTGAATTTGCTCCCGTATTCCCGGAAAGAATCAACAC
>JAZODB010000262.1:0-2176 GCA_045596785.1 Eubacteriales bacterium | reverse complement strand
AATATTCCCGAGGTATTTCTTAAAACTATCTTTAAAGTATGAAAAATGTGTGCATCCGAGTACAACCGACGAATATTTTTTGCATTTGTCAATATTATCCGACAAATATTCGTATATTACAACGTCATCAAAAGTTCCATTTTCAGCAAAAGTAACAAGCTTTGGCAACGGAACAAGAGTAGGAGCAATTCCCTCTGTAAATGTTTTATCTATTAAAGTATGGAGCTTTGCGCCGCTTATTGTAGCTGGGGTCGCACAAACAAGTATCTCTTCACCCGGATGTATTTCAGCAGCTGTTTTGACAGCCGGTTCCATACCGATTATCGGAATACTGTATTTGCTTCGCAAATAATCAACAGCCATGCTTGTAGCGGTATTGCATGCTATTACAACCGCCGAAACCCCCGAAGTAATAAGATATTGTATTGCGTTGTCAGAGTATAAAATTATTTCCGATTGTGTTTTTGTTCCGTACGGAACATGTGCTGTATCTGCATAATACACATAATCAATATCTGGCAGATGTTTTTTGGCACATGCCATAACGGAAATACCTCCGACACCGGAATCAAAAAAGCCGATTTTAAGTTTATCCGTCAAAGTTCCACCTTCTTTTACAAGATGTTTTCAGTATATAAATTATATCGGAATATAGTTATAATTTCAAGTACATACTGAAAAAAGAATTAAAATAAAGGAAGAACTTATGAAAAAAATACGCAGATATGCATTTATAACATTGGGAAGCCTTATTTTTTCCGCCGGTTTCTCACTGTTTATCGAGCCGGCAGAAATTGCACCGGGTGGATTATCCGGGCTTCTTGTTCTGATTTCACACATCTTTCCAAATACAGACAGCGGTCTCGCTTTCTTTTTAATGAATCTTCCGCTTCTTATTGTAGGCGCAATAGTTTTCGGATGGAAGTTCTTTTTCGGTACTATATGGGCAACTGTTATTTCTTCCTTCGGAATGTCGATAATTGATTATTTTATAAAGGATGCACCGACAACCGATATATTTTGTTTAAGTTTGGCAGGCGCACTCTTTCTTGGTGTTGGGCTCGGAATTGTATTCCGAGAAAACGCAACCACCGGCGGAACAGATATTATAGTAAGACTGATACAAAAGCGTTTTCCGCACTTAAGAGTCGGATATATTTTTCTTATGATTGACTCAGTAATTGTTATTATGTCGGGAATCGTCTTTCGTGAAATCGAAACACTTATTTACAGCGGTTTTGTGCTCTCTTTAAGTTCGCTTATTTTCAATTATACACTGTATGGAGGTTTTCGTGCCGAATTTGTTGTTATTATTGATGAAAATACAAAAGAGCTCACCGAAAAGCTTTGTTTGGTTTCGGGCGTAACAATCGTTGAGGGGGTCGGCGCTTATTCGGGAAGAAAAAAGTCTGTATTGATTTGTGCGGTAGAACGAAGAAAATACCCGTCTATTGCACTTTTGATTAAGGATTCTTCTCCAAATGCTATTGTAATTACAACTCCCGCTGACGGATTTTTTCACGGACATGCAATATCGTGAACTATGTCAGTGCCCAATAAATAACTCCATACACCACTCCTGCGGAGATTCCGTAAAGAATAACGGGACCGGCAATCGAAAAGATTTTACCTCCCACACCGAGAATATATCCCTCCGATTTGTTGTCAATTGCAGCCGATGTGATTGCATTAGCAAATCCGCTTATGGGAACAAGTGTACCTCCACCGCAGTGCTTTGCAATATTGTCAAACACACCGAGTCCTGTAAGAAGTGCTGTGATAAACACAATCGTCACAGAGGTCAATGTCCCTGAATCATCGAGTGATAAGCCGAGATATTCGTAAAGCTGTCTCAAGGCCTCTCCGCACGTGCAGATAAAACCTCCCGAAAAAAAAGCAAAAAATATATTTGTTATAATATTTGATTTTCTGGCACGCGCCTGTGCATACCGTTCGTATAATTTACCGTTCATTTTCAACTCCGATTATTTTTTATAACTACACAAATATATTGTTTCTTTTGTAACGCTTAAATATTCCTATGCGACATTTATATATATTATGGAAATTGTTTACATTTTAATGGATTTTTAATTTGACTTCGAAATATTTTTGTTATATAATACTTATTGTAAAATATATACACGATATAAAAGATATAAAAGAAAGGAATCTA
>JAZODB010000261.1:0-2122 GCA_045596785.1 Eubacteriales bacterium | reverse complement strand
ATAAGATATCGTATTCCTGGCGATGTATATCGCTTCGGTAAAATGACGAGAAAAGTAAAAAAACTATTTATCGACAAAAAAATGACAAAAGAAGAAAAAGAGCACACCCCAATTTTCTTTGATGACGTCGGTATCGTTTGGATTCCGGGATTTCCACCGCGTGATGGAGTGGCAATTTCAAATCCAAATGACACAACCGAGCTTATCACCTGTCACATTTATAAGAAAAACTATTAATTTATATACATTTGAGTTATTTAACGGAGGTTTTCTGAATGGAACATTCATCAATTCTTGACAAGGACATAGAGCGCATTCTTATCTCCCCGAGTGAAATAGAAATACTCACGTCAAGAATCGCAGCCGAAATAGATAAGGATTACAAAGACTCAAAAAACCGTCTGTTACTTTTGGGTATTCTCAAAGGAAGCGTAGTTTTCATGGGGGATCTCATGAAAAAAATCTCAGTTCCGGTTGAAATTGATTTTATGAAGGTTTCTTCATATCACAGCGGAACTACATCTTCCGGCAGAATCAATATAATTCTTGACTTGCACAGAAGCGATCTCTCGGAATGTGATATAATAGTTGTCGAAGATATCATTGACAGCGGTAAAACTCTGTCATACCTCACAGAATATCTGAATATAGGCGGTGCTCATTCGGTAAAAACCTGTACCCTGCTTGATAAACCGTCGCGCCGCGAAGTAAACTTTACTCCCGATTATATCGGTCTTGAAATTCCCGATGAATTTGTTGTGGGATACGGTCTTGACTACGCTGAACAATACCGCGCTCTTCCATACATCGGTATTTTAAAGCCTGAAATATATAATAAATAATTTTTAGTGTTATTCACATAAGCTAAGGAGGAGATTAATGAAGAACGGTCTCAAAATTGCAGTATTCTATATCGTTCTTATCGGCATAATCTTGGTTGCAACAGCATCTCTTTGGAATTCGATTCCTCAGGATAAGCTCGTATACAGCGAGGTTGTCGATCTTTTCAGAAACGAAAAAGTCAAAAAATTCGAGGTAGATGAAGAAAATAATCTGACAATGGTGGTAAGGACCACCCTGCCTGACGGAACAGAAAGCGAATCATTCATAACATACAAGCTCCGCAGTCTCGATCTGTTCATAAGCAATCTCGGTGAGCTTATCGAAGAACAGCATAAAGACGGAATAATTAACGCATATGACTATCCGCCACCGTACAATATTCCGTGGTGGGTTTCCCTCATCCCTTATGTTATCGTAATTGTCCTCCTCATTGCGATGTGGATGTTCGTTATGAATCAAGCAACGGGTGGAAAAGGCTCAAGAATCAATTCTGTCGGTCGTGCAAAAGCCAAGCTTGTAACTGCGGACAAAGCAAAGGTTTATTTTAAAGATGTTGCCGGAGCTGACGAGGAAAAAGCTGAGCTTGAGGAAATTGTGGAATTTCTCCGCAATCCGGAGGAATTTACAAAGCTCGGCGCAAAAATACCTCACGGCGTGCTTCTCGTAGGCCCTCCCGGAACAGGAAAAACGCTCATTGCAAAAGCAGTTGCGGGAGAAGCGGGAGTACCATTCTACTCAATCTCCGGTTCGGATTTTGTTGAAATGTACGTGGGCGTCGGAGCATCGCGAGTTCGCGACCTTTTCGATACCGCAAAGAAAAACCCTGCGGCAATTATTTTCATTGATGAAATCGACGCCGTTGGACGCCACAGAGGTGCCGGACTCGGCGGCGGTCACGATGAACGTGAGCAAACTCTTAATCAGATTCTCGTTGAAATGGACGGATTCGGCTCAAGCGAGGGAGTAATCGTAATGGCAGCTACAAACCGCCCCGACATTCTCGACCCCGCACTTCTCAGACCGGGACGATTCGACCGTCAGATTACAATGAATGCACCCGACGTAAAGGGTCGCGAGGATATTCTAAAAGTTCACTCCCGAAATAAGCCCTTTGAAGCTGACGTAGACCTATCTGTCATCGCAAAAACAACAGTCGGATTTACGGGAGCAGAGCTTGCTAATCTGCTTAACGAGGCCGCTCTTCTTGCCGCTCGCAAGGGCAAACATTTAATCGGAATGAATGATCTTGAAGAAGCCATGATTAAGGTAATCGTGGGTC
>JAZODB010000260.1:0-3532 GCA_045596785.1 Eubacteriales bacterium | reverse complement strand
AAAGGCTCGTGGGGTCTCGGGGTAAAACCCCGAGTCGAGCTTCGCAAAGCTCGAAAAGCCCGGGGAGACGGGAAAAGTTCCTCTTTTTGCTTCTTTTTTCTCCTCGCTAAAGGAGAAAAAGAAGGAATAAATGATTTGCATACACAAAAAGGGTTGTCGTATTTTTGGAGAAAATATCCTTAATGCGACAACCCATTTTTGAAAAATCAAAAACAAAAGCGGCGGGCTTGTGCCTGCCGCTCAACTGTTTATAAAATTATCAGTCCTCTTCTACCTTTGCATCTGCAATAACTTTCTGAGCAACAGAGGAGGGAACTTCTTCATAGCGATCTACTGTGAAGTCGTATTTTCCGCGTCCCTGAGACATTGCACGGAGAGATATTGTGTAGTCAACCATTTCGGATTTCGGAACATCGGCTTCTACTATGGTGTATCCGCTCTTCTTTTCGTGAGGATTCATACCGAGAACACGTCCGCGTCTCTTGTTAAGGTCGCCTATAACGTCACCAACGAGTGAATCGGGAACGGTAACCTTCAGAGCTCCGACAGGCTCAAGAAGAATCGGCTTTGCTTTCGGGAGACCATCTTTGTAAGCAAGACGTGCGGCGAGTTTGAACGAGATTTCGTTCGAGTCAACCGGATGGTATGAACCATCATAAAGGTCTGCTGCGAGATTTACAACGGGATATCCCGCAAGAACACCCTTCTGCATAGCTTCGAGAAGTCCTTTTTCAACTGCGGGATAGAAGTTCTTCGGAACAGTACCGCCGACAACCGACTGTGTGAAAGTAAGACCTTCGTTTTCACCGTGGGAGAATCTCATTTTCACATGACCGTACTGACCTGAACCGCCGGACTGCTTTTTGTGCTTTCCTTCAACATCGGAGGTACCCTTAATGGTTTCACGGTAAGCAATTTTCGGGGTTTCGAGAAGTACAGATGTGCCGAAACGAGACTTGAGTCTCGAAACAACTACATCAAGCTGAATATCACCCATGCCGGATATTGTCATCTGCTTGGTTTCAGCGTTGTTTTCATAAACGAGAGTCGGGTCTTCTTCAAGTATTCTTGTGATACCTGATGAGATCTTATCTTCATCGCCCTTTGCTGCGGGGGTGATTGCCATTGTCAGGTATGGATGCGGGAATTCGATTTTGCGGTATTCTATATTGGAAGAAACAGTAAGCGTATCATTGGTATTTGTATTTGCAAGCTTAGCTATCATACCGATATCTCCGCAGCAAAGTGACGTGACCTCAGTCTGCTTTTTGCCGCGGATGGTATAAATGTGTGCCATTTTTTCTTGAGTGTCTGTTGTCACATTCTTAAGTGTAAGGTCATTTGTAAGATTACCCGACATTACCTTGAAGAATGACATTTTACCTACGAACGGGTCGGCGATTGTTTTGAAAACAAATATTGAGCACTCACCGTTAGGATCAATGGGAATATCCTTGAAAGATTCACCGTCGATTACTTTTTCAGCATTCTTGGCAGTGGGGGAGGGGAATGAATCACAGATTGTGTCGAGAAGGAAGTTGATTCCCCAAAGGTTTGTTGCACATCCGCTGAATACGGGAACTATTGTACCTTCTATGATACCTGTGTGAAGTGCTTCAACAGCCTCTTCGTGTGAAATTTCGAGTGTATCAAAATACTTTTCGAGAAGTTCTTCGCTTGTTGCGGCAAGGGACTCGTTGAGAGTATCTGTGTATTTGGAGGCGATATTCTCTTCATCGGAAGTGAAATCTGTTTCTGTTCTTGTACCATTCTGGTCAAAGGTGTATGTTTTATTTGCGATAAGGTTCAAGAATTTCACATTCTTGCCATCTTTTACGGGAACGAGAACCGGGCAGACAGCCGATCCGAATTTTTCGTGAAGTTCATTGAAAACGCGGTCGAAGTCCGCATCGACGTCATCGCATTTATTGATAAAGAATGAGCGGGGAATACCGGCATCCGATGCCTTATCCCATGCGATTTCCGCACCGACCTCAACGCCTGCTTTACCGTCAAGCGAGATTATTGCGGAATCTGCAACGCGAACCGCCGCATCCACTTCACCTTGAAAATCAAAGAAACCGGGAGTGTCGATGAAATTGATTTTAGTATCTTTCCAATTTATCGGAGCTGTTGTGAGAGTAAGGGAGAAACCGCGCTTTACTTCTTCGGGATCATAGTCACAAACTGTGTTTCCGGCTGTTGTCTTGCCGAGTCTGTCCGTCGCCTTTGAAAGATATAAAGCTGCCTCGGTGATAGAGGTTTTTCCCGATCCGCCATGTCCGAGCAGCACTACGTTACGAATGTTTTTTGTGGTGATGTCTGCCATTTTAAACTCCTTTTTATGTAAATTTTTAAAAAAAATCAACAGAGAAAGCGTCAGAGCTGCCGAAAAAAACAGTCCTACTCAATTAGTATACACTATTTTTATATGTATTGCAATAGCATTGTATAAATTTATGTCAATGTCGGATGTAGTTTATTTGAATGTTTTTTTGTGCAAAATGTCCAAAATCATACGTTAAAGCGGAGAATTTTACAAAAATTACACTTGAGGCTTTAACAGAACTTCTTCGATTTCACATATGTACATCATATGAAAATCTCCGGATTTATAGTTTTCGAGAGCGTCTTCGCTTATAAAGCTTTTTTTATTCAAAAATTCCGTATACAGCTTTCTTGCCTTTAAGACGAGCTTTGCTTCGGAAAACCATACTGCGCGTCCATATTCCGTTTTATCGAAAACGGGAGTTAAATTACATTCCTTGGCTTTATCGAAATCTCTGCCGCTTTGCTTTCCGCAAAAAGAAAGAGCTTTTCGATATTCTTCGCCGAAAAATGATAAAGTTATACGATCGTTTTTTTCGGTGAAACAAAATGTATGGCGCTGCGGACGGATAAAAATAAATGCGACGGGTTTGTTCCAAAGTACTCCTAAACCGCCCCAGCTTGCTGTCATTGTGTTGTAGTCGGTCCCGCCTCTCAGCGTTTCACAGTCATTCGCTGACGTGACGAGCATCCAATCGTTTCCGATTAGCTTAAAAGGATTTGCCGAGATTTCCTGAGGGTTTATTTTTATAAAATCAGACATAAGCTCTCCTTAATTTCATTAAAAATTAGAGTTATTCCAGCCCCAATGCTCAACTTCGGAATATTTTACGTATACGCGATCGGCGGAAATTCCGAGTTTATTTTCCGTGAGTTCGCACAGCTTTGCTGTCATTTTATCATATGATGACGATGACTGCTTTCCGAAAACAGCTACATCATACATGATGCACGGTGCATCACTTCCTCCGAAATACATGCTGAGACCGCAGCTGAAATTAAGCATGAGCCAATTTTCTGTTTTTCCGGGGAAGCTTGATGAAAGAATTTTTGCTATTTCGGATTTTAACAGAACCTCAACATCATTTGAAAAATCCGTATTTGTTTTTACTTCGATATATGGCATTTGGGGTTCTCTCCTTCGGTTTTAATTATAGTATATGTACTTTATTCGGTTATATGTATGTTATCATATTGAGATTTG
>JAZODB010000259.1:0-1613 GCA_045596785.1 Eubacteriales bacterium | reverse complement strand
ACCGCTTGGCCTCCGACTTCTTCTTATCGGTATTCTCATCGGAACATTAATTGCGGTAGTCAGAGTAATCCCCAAATATAAAACTCTCCCAAGAGTTCTTAACGCCATATGCTCGGTTTACGTCGGATTCTTCCGCGGAACCCCAATGGTTGTACAGCTTCTTCTTTTCTATTATGTTTTGCTCCCGATTATCGGAGTGAATATGACCGGTGTGCGCGTCTCTATAATCGTATTCGGTCTGAACAGCGGTGCCTACATATCCGAAATAATGAGAGGCGGTATTCTGTCCGTTGACAGCGGACAGATGGAAGCCGGACGTGCTGTCGGACTTTCTCTCTCAACAACTATGATGAAGATTGTAATTCCACAGGCTGTAAAAAACATACTGCCAACCCTCGGAAACGAGTTTATCGCGCTGATTAAGGAAACCTCAGTCGTCAGCTTCGTTGCGGCAGCCGATTTGTATGTCGCGTTCAATAATATCGGTTCAAACAGCTACGAATTTATGGTGCCGTATCTTACGATGGCGATAATTTATATATTAATCGTAATGCTCATTACTCTCGGCATTAAGCTGATGGAAAGGGGACTGAGAAAAAGTGATAGACGTAATTAATTTGCACAAAAGATTCGGGGATGTTGAGGTCCTGAAAGGTATTGACATTACTATAAACAAAGGCGACAAAGTTTGCGTTCTCGGTCCGTCAGGAAGTGGAAAAAGCACTTTTCTTCGATGTCTTAATTGCATGGAAGATCCCACAGGCGGTCAAATTATCTTTAACGGCGTTGATATAGCGGACATGAATGTTGACATAAACATTCACCGCCGAAAAATCGGAATGGTATTCCAGCAATTTAATCTTTTCAATAACAAAACAGTTATTGAAAACATCATGCTCGCCCCCGTTCACGTTGGAATTGAAGATCTTAAAAAAGCTAAGTCTAAAAGACTGTGCGCACAAATAAAGAAAATCTTCGTTAAAAAAACTGAGATTCCCGAAATCACAACCGACAAGGCAAAAATAAAATCAGATGCACGCGAAAATGCTATGCGGCTTCTTCGTCGAATCGGACTTGAGGAAAAAGCAGATGTGTATCCCTCAACCCTATCGGGAGGGCAAAAGCAACGTGTCGCGATAATACGAGCATTGGCTATGAACCCGGATGTCATCCTTTTCGATGAACCAACGTCAGCACTGGACCCCGAAATGGTAGGAGAAGTTCTCGACTTGATGAAAGCTCTTGCAGACGATGGCATGACAATGGTTATCGTTACTCACGAAATGGGATTTGCTCGCGAAGTTGCAAATCGAGTTATCTTTATCGACGGCGGAAAAATCATCGAAGAAGCTTCCCCGGAAGAATTTTTCGGAAATCCTCAAAGTCCGCGCTTAAAGGATTTTTTATCAAAGATTTTATAACATTAAATGCGAAAACTTTAATAGTTTTCGCATTTAATATTGAAGAAAAAATTATCATGGAACTAAACGGAAAAACTGTTATTTGTCGGAGTTTTCTCGCGCAGGATATTCGGAATTTGCAAAACTGTACTGAATATAAAACTAAATGCAAATAAAAAAACAAGGGGTTGTCGCAAATCAATAAAAGTTTCG
>JAZODB010000258.1:0-6725 GCA_045596785.1 Eubacteriales bacterium | reverse complement strand
CTTGACGAATTTTCCGAAAATGATATACAGCTTAATCGGACAGCAGCTTCCGCTCGTAAAATATCCGTTTCGGAGCTAATAAAAAAAATACTGTTTTTCTTCTTTTTGGCAATGTTTATAACAAGCAGCATACTTCTTGTTCAAAATCTTATTGCAAAGCAGCGTGGAAGTGATATATACAATAAGCTTGAGGAGGAATTCTTTTCAAGTGGATTCAGTATGGAGGCTGCCGATGCACTTTTGAAAGATGAGGGTGCTGTAAAAACTCTTGTTCATGATGTTGAATTGAAATCGTCAAAAAGTATGAGTGATGCAGAGAAAGACATGGACAACGAGATTTTCGGAAGTCCTAAAGAATACAATGAAGAGCTTGAAAAAATGAGAGCTGGATTGACCTCTCTCGCGCAGATAAATTCGGATATTTACGGATGGATATCCGTTTCGGGAACGGATATAAATTATCCGCTTGTTCAAGGCGAGGATAATGAGTACTATTTGAATCATGCATATACAGGTGATTTTCTGCCTGTCGGCTCGATTTACGTCGATTACAGATGCAACGAGACGATTATGAAAAATTTCAATACTGTTTTATATGGGCACAATATAGAGAATATGAGCGGGCGTTCCATGTTTCACGATATCACAAAGTTTTTTGATGATGAATACTTTTATGAAACATATATTTATATTTACACTTTCGACGGGATATATGTATATGAGCCGTTTGCAATCTATGAAACAAGGTACGATTATAATTATTTTAAAACGGGATTTACCTCAGAAGAGGACTTTGTGAGCTTTGCTGAAGAAATGCATTCGAATTCCTCAAAGGATAAGGATATGGAATTTTCGGAAGATGATAGGATGATTACGCTTTCCACCTGTACAAACGGTGCGTTTTATGCTCGTTATGCACTGCACGCGAAGCTTGTTAAGGTTATTGAGGAATAAAACTCAGATGTAATTCTTTTTTGAAAAAGCTTGAACGGAGATTTATATGAGCTGTATTTTTGATATACTGAAATGCCCGGTTTGCGGAGAAATTCTTGCAAGGAAGGGTAACAGCCTTCTATGCGGTAAGGGGCATAATTTTGATGTGTCAAAAAGCGGATACGTGAATATGCTTCCTCCGGGGCGCGAAAAAAATTCTCGGACCGGTGATGAGCGCGAAATGGTAAAGGCAAGGGTTGAATTTCTTTCTCAAGGATATTACGGAGAGATAAGCCGACGGCTTGCCGAGATACTTTGTGAGCATCTTCCGAAAAAAGATAACTATGTCCTTTGCGATATGGGATGCGGAGAGGGGTATCATACCTGCTGTATTTCAAACTTTATAAATAACAGAATGAGAGCAGATGTACTGTCGTTTGGATTTGATGCATCAAAATATGCTGCCGAATGTGCGTGTAAACGTTCAAAAAGTCTTGGGTTTATGCAAAAAGAGGGAATAGGAGCGGATTTTGATTCAAAATGTCAGGTGTATTTTATGCCTGCGAATATTTTCGCGCTTCCTCTCGTCTCACACTCCGCTGATGTTGCACTAAGCATGTTTGCCCCTGTTGCATGCGAGGAGTCGGCGCGTATTCTCAGGGAAAAAGGTATCCTTGCCGTAGTTTCTTCCGGCAAAGAACATCTTATAGAGATGAGAAATATTATTTATGATGATGTACGGCTCTCGGAATCTATTCCTCCAGTCCCGAACTCATTTTGCGAATCAACCCGATATAATCTGCATTACAGTGTCGAAATCAAAAGTGCTGACGATATTAAGTCGCTTTTTATGATGACGCCGTTTTATTATAAGACTACCGAACACGGACGGCAGATGTTATACGAAAAAAATAAGCTTACTGTCACGGTTGATGTGAATTTTTCTGTCTTCGAGGTTGAGTGAAATGCTTTTATCGGTCGTTATTCCTATGTATAACGAAAAAACCATAGCGAAGGACTGTGCTTTTCAACTTGTCAAAAAGCTTGAGTCAGACGCTGCGGCTTTATCGTTCGAGTATGAAATTATTTTTTTCGATGACGGATCGTCAGATGGCTGCGGCGATGTTGTTAGGCGTTTTGCGGAAAATACTCAAATGCTGTACGGCAGAATAATTGTCGACCGCTCTGAAATAAACTGCGGTAAGGGCAATGCGGTGAGGCGTGGTATTCTTTCATCTTCGGGAGATGTCGTTGTGTTCACGGATTGCGACCTCGCGTATGGGTGTGATGTAATAATAGATATGTTTAAGAAATTTGTTTCCGCGGAATGTACAGCCGAATTGCTTATCGGTTCGCGCACAATTTCTCCCGACGGTTATAAAGGATACACATTTATGCGTCGATTGGCTTCTGAGATTTATGTGAAGCTTCTCAAGGTATGTGCGGGATTTAATCACAGTGATTCGCAATGCGGTATAAAAATGTTTAAAGGCGAGTCTGCGCGTCGTATTTTTTCGCTTTGCGAGACAGATAAATGGGCGTTTGACTTTGAAGCTCTTCTTATTGCAGAGAGGCTGGGGATGAAGATTGACGAGTTCCCCGTTTTTGTAATAAATCACCGCGATTCAAAGGTCAGGCTCTTTCGCGACAGCATAAAGATGATGTCTGATATCGGAAAGATAAAACGCCGAGTTGAGCATTTGAAAATTACGGAATAACTTTACGGCGCATAGAAGTCATGGCAGCCGATTGACATTACAAAGCGGCAGTTTTCCACAATCCAAAAATTTGTTGACAATTCTTCATTCAGAAAGTACAAAATTTCATCGGACAGCCGAGTGTTTTCAAGGGTGATTTTTGCGGCACAAATCGAATCAATTCCCGCTGTTGCCGCAATTGCTCCGTTTGCGGTAGGTGTAAACTGAACTCCGTGCTTGTTGTCGAATATAACGTCGTAGATTGAGTTCGGGAACTCGCTTGAATCGACGCGGTTAAGAATGACCGTTCCCACCGCAAGCTTACCCAAAAACGGCTCTCCGCCTGCTTCGGCGTTGATTATCTTTGACAGCCAATACAGCTCGTTTTCATTATAAAAGTCACTACCGGGGATAATAGAGCCGCGGATACGGGTGAGATGCGTTGTGTTTTCTTCCGGTACGTACTCGTGGTCGAAGCCGAAGGCTTTCGCCGCCTGCTGAAGCGGGACATAAATTACTCCGTCCATTGTAAATACGCCGTGTTCGCACCACAGCACACGGCCATTTGCGGTAATGTAATGTTCATCCTTCTTTGCGGAGAGCTCAAGAGAGCCTGTTTTGACATATGCGGTTCCGGATGCTCCATCCCAACTTACCACAGAATTGTCAGCCATGCAGGCAAACTCTCTGAGTGAAACATAGGCGGTGTTTTCATATGTGAAAACCCTTCCGTCATACTTCCACCCGTCTGCCACTACCCGTACACCGTTTTCGATTATTCTGCGATAAGAATCGGCTTTAATCGGGAATGCTGTTGTCAGAAGCGTAATTGTCAAGCTTAGCACTGTAATTAGCTTGAGAGTTTTTTTCATATTTCCTCCTTTCGTGCATCACTGTGTTTGACAAAAGCTTGTCATTATGTGCACATATAGAATTATACCATACATTCGGCATAATATTAACAGGTAATATCTGTTATGGAAGGGAAACTATTTTTTTCCTTGAGGATTCTTTTACGGTTCCGGGGTTGATTTATTTTTCACAATACTGTATAATTACGATTAGTTATATCCGAAAACGATTTTATATCGGTTCGGTATTATGTGGGGTTTACAATGAAAATTAAAATTTTTACGTCTGTGCTTCTAGCTGCCGCTATGCTTTTTTCCGCAACATCATGTGGGCTTGTGATCATAAACGATATATCGGGGGAACATGATTCAGACGAATCCGGCATGAAAAATGACGAAAGCAAGGATGCATCGGAAAGCGAACAAAAATATATAAAATACGATGGTAAAGATTTAGACAAAGAAGCGGCGAAATATTTGGCTGAGCTTCCCGAGAGGGATTACGACGGAGCGGTGTTTTTTATTACAACTCCGAGCACAGATTATATTTCTCCCGATGATACAGCCGAATCGGTGTCACAGCTTGTACTTGAAAGAAACAATGAAGTGGAGGAGCTTCTCGGAATATCAATTGTGACTTCACTGAGGGACACGGATACAATGCTTGAGGAGATGAAGCAGGCGTTTTTATCGGAAATGTATTACACGGATCTTCTTATGATACCCGTGTATATGATAGGGCTGTACAGAATAGATGATTTGCTTCTTAATATGCGTAAAATTCCGTTTTTCGATATTAATAAGCCATACTTCAATAAAGCTTCGTCGGATATGACGTCAGGCGGATATTCTACATACGGTGTGGCGGGAGATGCATCTATATCTCCGTATTCTTTTTCGGCGGTATATATGAACAAGGATATTCTTGCCGATGCGGGACTTGATGTTTCGCTGATTTACAAGGATGCGGCTGAAGGGAAGTGGACTTGGGACAAGTTGCTGACGTACTCTGAGGCTGTGCGAGACTTGAACGAGACACTTAAATTGTCAGACGAAAATTTCGGCGGATACTATACAGTTACCGCTCAGAATACCGCAAGCAGACTTCCTGATTTGATTTTCAAGGCGTGCGGAAACGAATTTGTAAGAACAGGAATGCGCAAGGTTCCGATAATCGGATATAACGTAGAAAATTCAGCTGAAGCACTTGATACAATTTATGCGATATATAACGATGAGTATGCAATAACTTCCGATACTGCGTCTGCTGCCACACCGTTTTCTGAGGGAAGGTCGGCGTTTCTCATTGATTATCTGTATATGATGGAGCAGATGTCAGATTCCAAGGCAGATTGGGGGATGCTACCGCTTCCAAAAGAAAATGAAAAGGGAAAATACAAGACTCTTATTGCGAATACGGAGTCGGTTTTTTCGGTCCCCGTAAACCATACAAATTCGGAGTATGCGGCAATTACGCTGTCAGCGCTTAACGCCGCGTCATACGGATATATTTACGATGAATATGTAAATTACAGTATGCTCCATTATTTGCGCGACAATGAATCAATAGGGATGCTCGATATCATACTCGATACAGCGGATTTTGATTTTGCCCTTGCTTTCGGAAATGCCTATCCCGCTATCGCCAATGCAACGTACAAGCTTCTGCGTGATTGTGCAAAAAGCGGAGATGTTGAAAAATATTTCAAGTACAGAGCTGACGCTGCAAATGCGGTAATGAAAGAGAATTTTGATTTGAGATATTAAAAACAAAAAATATTATCCAAAAAGATACAAGGGAAGCTCATATTCGATATAGTTGGCGATCTCAAAAAAGATGGGAAAAAGAGAATGATTCTTGATACAGACACCTATAACGAAATAGATGACCAATTTGCGCTTGCCACCGCTATGCTCGCATATGATAAAATAGACCTTGCACGTGTACGAGGGGGAAATGGAGCACGTTGAAAGGATAAGTCGTGATTCTATGCTTTCGGTGATGTTTGAGAAGCTTATAAAATAAAACTTTGTTTAACATAATAAAAACCTCCGCGGTTATTGAAACCGCGGAGGTTTTTTGCAGTTTTATTAAGCTCATGCATGGGCTTTTTTCTTCCCGAGCATTCCGGAATCCTGCCTTTGTGCCATGACAAGACGCCAATAAAAGCCTTTTTTATCAAGCAGCTCTTGGTGAGTACCGAACTCTACGAGATGTCCCTTATCGAGAACCATAAGCCTATCGGCATTTCGTAAAGTAGAAAGTCTGTGAGCTATTGCAAAAGTTGTACGGTCTTTTGTAAGCTTGTTGATTGCATCTTGAATGAGCTTTTCGGTTTCCGTATCAAGTGCTGCTGTTGCTTCATCCAAAATTAGGATTCTGGGATTGTGTATAAGAGCTCGTGCGATTGCCACTCTTTGACGTTCACCACCGGAAAGAGAGTATCCCTTTTCGCCAATCATTGTATTGTAACCCTCAGGGAGATTTACAATGAAATCATGTGCGTTTGCTAGCTTTGAGGCGTTTATGACATCTTCATCTGATGCAAGGGGTTTGGCATATTTGATATTGTCGCGTATAGAGCCTGAAAACAGGTGGGTTTCTTGGAGAACGACTCCTATCTGAGAACGAAGAGCATTCTGAGATATATCCTTTATGTTTACTCCATCGATTAGTATTTCTCCTTCTGTGACATCATACAGTCTCATCAGAAGGTTAATAAGTGTCGTTTTTCCTGAGCCAGAATGTCCGACAATTCCAATCATTTCGCCCTTTTTTATATCAAGGCTTATGTTTTCAAGAACGGGGTTGTATGAATCATATCCGAAGGTTACATTTTTTATGCTGATATCACCCTCAATGGCAATATCAATCGGAAGACCGATGTCGGCAACCTCAGGCTGCTCCTCAAGGATTTCAAGTATCTTGCCGAGAGAGGTCAGAAACCCTGATATATTACGAGGGATAAAAGTGATGTAAAGCAGAGGACCGTATATTATATTTGCGTACGAGTTGAATTGGTGCAAATCACCGTAGTCCATCGTACCCTTAAATAGCTGATAGTTTCCGTAGAATAAAATCAAGTAGCTTCCGAGACGTACGGCAAAGCCGAGGAGTGGGAATACGGTATCGAAAATGATAGCGTTTCTTTCGCTTTGAGCTGCCGAGCGGTCTGTACGGTTATGGAAAGTGTTGATTTCGCGGCTTTCGTTTCCGAATGCCTTTACCACGCGGATACCGTTT
>JAZODB010000257.1:0-3423 GCA_045596785.1 Eubacteriales bacterium | reverse complement strand
GTCTGCATAATGATATCATCAAAATCGAGAAGATTCTGATTTTTCAATTTATCTGCGTACAAAGCATAAATCTGCGCGATTTGCTTATATTTAAAATCATTTCCCGCTTGACGCGAATACTCTTCCGGCGCCATGAGCTTGTCCTTTGCGCGGCTTATCGCATTTTGAACCGTCTTTATGGGAAGAATTTTATCATCAATGTTAAGCTGCTTCATACAGAGCTGAATCTGTTTTTTGCTGTCATCCATATCGCAAATCGTGAAGTTTCTGTCATATCCGATTTGCTCTCCATACTTTCTGAGGATTTGAACACAAATGGAATGAAATGTTCCGCTTTTTATTTCTGCTGCCTCGGTGCTGTCCTCTCCGAAAATTGAAGCTATTCTCGCCTTAATTTCACGCGCCGCCTTATTTGTAAATGTTATTGCCATAACCTGCCACGCTTCCGGAGGATTCACCGCAAACTCGGCAAGATATTCTCCAAGCTCATCGTGCGGCAAATTCATTGCGGATCTCATTTCCGCTATAATGTCTTCGGATACATTTATCGGAACAACGGATGAGTTATATGCATCACCATATTTTATAAGATAAGCAAGACGATTAACAAGAACGGTGGTTTTTCCGCTTCCCGCGCCGGCAAGAATCAACAGAGGTCCTTTTACTGTGTATACCGCTTCTCTTTGCCTATCATTGAGATTTTCATAGTACTTGTCAAACAATGCCCGCTTTGCAGCAAGATATGACTCTTTTAATTGTATATCTGTCATTTAATCCGCTCACTTTGTTATAATAATCTAAATTATTATAACACAAAAAACTTTTTTTTTCAATAATAATGTGGACAACATTTTTTAATGAATACGTTAAATACTATTGTTTATTCACAAAGTTTAACAAAAACATCCATCTTTATACTTTATTCATAAATAAATGATATAATTTATTGTTATCAGAATACTAACGATAAATTATAACGAACGGAGATTACATGAAAAAAAGTATTTTTGAAGGAATTGCCGCAGGAATTTACATAGGAATCGGCGGCTCCGTATATCTCGCATGCGAAAACAAAGTAATCGGAGCTGTATTATTTACAGT
The DNA here is from genome assembly GCA_045596785.1 of Eubacteriales bacterium. Classification (GTDB taxonomy): domain Bacteria; phylum Bacillota; class Clostridia; order Oscillospirales; family CAG-272; genus UMGS1696. Next base: position 2,322 of record JAZODB010000257.1, on the reverse strand, counting down.
TGCACTTCTCTCAATATGTTTGACCGGCATGCAGCTTTATACCGGCAAGGTAGGATTTATTATTTCAAATCACTCCAAGGGTGATATTCTCTCTCTTGTGGGATGCCTTCTCGGAAATACCATCGGGACTCTCATATGCGCGCTGATAGTATATTGTGCACGTCGTCCTCTTTACGATAAAGCACTGTCCCTTGTATCCGCAAAGCTTGAGTTGTCACACAGTGCTGTATTTTTTGCCGCTGTCTTATGCGGAGTTCTGATGTATACTGCCGTATACTGCTACAAATTTAAAAACACAATATCCGCAATTTTGTTCTGTGTTCCGGTATTCATTCTCGCAGGATTTGAGCACTCAATTGCGGACATGTTCTATTTCTTCGCCGCACTGAGATTTGACGCCGCTTCTCTGATTTTCATTCTGACTGTCATTCTCGGAAATTCTGTCGGAGGAATACTCATACCCATTTTATCTGCGGCGGCAGGCAATAAATAAATCTGTGTGCTCTGTATTCGGCATGCGGAGTGAGTCAAATTTCCGCTCCTTTTGCGGTAATTATATAGTGCGGTCCTTGAAAACAGAAATTTTATTTACTTGGTATTTATTTGTACAAGATTTTGTGATATAATGTTACTTAGGGGAAAGCTCAAAAAATCTCGCCCCGAATAACGGTATTTTTTAAAATTATAATTCAATCCGAAAGGTAAAATATAAATGTGCGGATTTGTCGGCTTCACGGGGATTATTGACCGTCGTGAGCAAATAATTAAAAAAATGGCGGATCGAATAATACATCGCGGTCCGGATTCCGATGGATACTATATAGACGGTGACAATAATGAAACCGGCATTTCTCTCGGATTCAGAAGACTTTCGATAATCGACCTCGCTGACGGTTCTCAGCCCATGTACAACGAAGACGGAAGCATTGTTATCGTTTATAACGGAGAAGTGTACAACTTCATGGAGCTTCGAGACTCGCTTATAGCCGCAGGACATGTGTTCCGCACACGAAGCGATACCGAGGTTTTGGTACATGGGTACGAGGAATGGGGAGAACAGCTCGCAAGCCGACTCCGCGGTATGTTTGCATTTGTCATATGGGATAAAAACAATTCTGTTTTATACGGTGCTCGTGATCCGTTCGGAATAAAGCCGTTCTACTACACGGTAACCGCATCCGGCAACCTAATCTTCGGCTCTGAAATCAAGAGCTTTCTTGAACATCCCGAATTTAAGCCCGAGATAAACGAAAATGCCCTTCGTCCCTACCTAACTTTTCAATATTCCTCAACAGAGGAAACCTTTTTCCGCGGAACATATAAAATGCCGCCGGCGCATTACTTCACATATCGTGGAGGAGTTCTCAGGAAAACAAGATATTGGGATGTTGATTTTTCCAAAAAAACTTCACTTTCATATGACGAATGTGCCGACATGATCGATGCCCGTGTGCGTGAATCTGTAACAGCTCATAAAATCAGCGATGTCAAAGTCGGCTCATTTCTCTCCGGAGGAGTGGATTCATCGTACATTACGGCAGTTTTGATGCCAAACGACACATTTTCCGTGGGATTTAACTACGAAAAATTCGACGAGACAAGCGAAGCCAAGGAATTATCGGAAAAGCTCGGCGTACAGAACTTCCTGCGCCACATATCCGCAGATGAATGTTTTGACGCTTTTTCGAAAATACAGTATCACATGGATGAGCCGCAGTCGAATCCCTCCTCAGTACCTCTGTATTTTCTGTCAAAGCTCGCTGCAGAGCACGTAACAGTTGTTCTGTCGGGAGAAGGAGCGGATGAAATTTATGCAGGCTATGAATGGTATGACGATACGCCTATGATGCAAAAATACAAGAAATTACCGTCATTTATTCGAAGAACTGCGGCAAGCGCGGCGTCTCATATGCCATATTTCAAAGGTCACGACTTCATAATCAAAGGAAGCGGCGTTCCGGAAAATTATTTTATAGGACAGGCTTTGGTTTTCCCTGAAAATGAAGCGTATTCTATTCTGCGTGAAAAATACAGAAAAGGACCGTCCGTTTACGATGTCACAAAGCCAATTTACGACAAAGTAAAAGATTTATCGGAGCTTGAAAAAAAGCAATACCTTGATTTAAACCTGTGGCTTCCCGGTGATATTCTCCTGAAAGCCGACAAAATGAGCATGGCGCATTCTCTGGAGCTTCGTGTGCCGTTTCTGGATAAGGAAGTCATGCAGGTCGCACAGCGCATCCCCACAAAATACCGCGTCACAAGAAAAGCGCGCACGGATGAGCATACCCCCTACGTCACAAAATACGCCATGCGCCTTGC
>JAZODB010000256.1:0-4650 GCA_045596785.1 Eubacteriales bacterium | reverse complement strand
TATAGAGTAACCGTTAATCAAATCACATAATGCGGCACCTGTTGCACATGGTATTGCCGCCCAAGGTTCACCAAGGAGCCATGTTCCTATTAAGATTATGCAGTCACCTGAATTTATATTTCCGAACAAAGGAGTGGGTATTGAAATCCACGTTGCCGCAAAGACCAACGCGCAAAATACCGCACCGATGACTAATTTGATTGTTTGCTTTTGTTTCATAAGTAAATTCCCCCTGTTTATATAAAAATTCCGGCAATATTGAACGCAGTTTTTTCAAGAAGCTCAGCTGTGCGGCTTATGGATTCGTCGAGTGAAAGCGGACGGTCTGCTATTGCGAATACCGAGGTGATTCCGCTTGAATACAGCTTATCCGGTGCATTGTTGGCACCGCACAAGCATATTACGGGATGTCCTTCCGAGTTTTTTGCGATAATTTTGGGTAGCTTACCTTCGGCGGTCTGAATATCGGTTTTACCCTCGCCCGTTATAACAAGATCTGCGTTTGAAACAGCGACGCGGAAGCCGATTGCATCAATAACAAACTGTGCTCCGGCTTTAAGTGTTCCTCCGGCGAGAAGCATACCGTATCCGAGTCCGCCCGCCGCCCCGGAGCCCGGCATTTTCGATAAATCCGAACCGATTACGCTGTCGCATACTTCGGAAAAGCTTTTCATTGATTTTTCAAGCAGAGCTACGGTTTTCTCATCTGCGCCTTTTTGGCGTGAAAACATCATTGAGGCACCGTTCTCTCCCGTCAGAGGAACAGCAACGTCATATAAAAGTGTAAGTTCTGTTCCTCTTAAAAGTTTTTTTACATCCGATAAGTCGCACGAAACAATCTCGGAGAGAGATGCAGCGCAAATTCTCTCGGTAATTTCTCCGCTTTTTGAGAAAAACTTTGCTCCGAGGGATGACAAAGCACCGCTGCCACCGTCGTTTGTGCCGCTGCCTCCGAGGCAAATCGTGATTCTTTTGCACCCGTCACTTGCGAGATACCGTATCATTTCTCCGACACCCTCTGTGGATGCGTTCATTATGTCGAAATTGTGCTTTGCAGCGAATTTTATGCCGGATGCCGCCGCCATGTCGAATACTGCGGTTTTCACACCACCGTCAAAATATACGCCGTACTGCGCTTCTGCAAAATCACCGTTTGTATCGTGGACTTTTATGTATTTTCTTTCTGCCGAAAGTGCACTGATAATTGCGTCGGCAGTACCCTCGCCTCCGTCTCCAACGGAGAATACTGTTACATCGGCACTCGGAATACGCCTTAAAAACCCTTTTTTTACGGCATTTCCGGCGTCAGCGGAGGAAAGAGCTCCTTTGAAAGAGTCGAGTGCTGCGATAACCTTAAGCTTTTTCATTGTAGTGACATGGTGAGGCATAGAATTTTTTTAAGTCTATGAGCCATTTTCCTTTCGTTTTTTTGAATCCGAGAGATTTTATGTATTCATCGGACAGAGAACTGTCATCTATCGAAATGAAGTTGACTTCGCCGCGGTAGCAGAAGCTCATTACAGCTCTTACCATGATTGTAACAGCTTCGTCATCTGCGTGTGATGCCGACCATTTTATTGATTTTATAGCGGATTCTTCGGCGGTGAGTACGAATTGACAAATTCCGATAACAGATACGATTTCTGTAAGCTCATCATTCATTTCACCAGCAAAAAAAGCATAAGTGCCCTCTATTGACGGGCAGTCGAGAGCGCGGCATATATCGTTCTTGAGTTCTTGTGAACGAACAGGTTGTACTTTGAACATTATTGACCTCAAATATTTTTCAAAAATTTAATTTCGCGTTCTGTCAGGTATCTCCACTTTCCCTGTGGGAGACCGTTTATTGAAATTTCCCCAATGTCTGTTCGTGTAAGCCGAGAGAGCTTATAGTTGTGGTGGGCACATATTTTTCTTATTTCGCGATTTCTGCCCTCATATAAAGTAAATCGAAGAACCGTTGAGCTCTTTGAATCGGATTTTGTGTACTCTGCAAGCTCAACGTCAAACGGTCTGAGCATGTAGCCATCGAGGACAAAAGGAACAGATAGTGATTTTATGTCATCCTCGGTGAGATGTGAAGTAACCGTTGCAAGATATTTTTTGGATATTTTATGTGACGGATGGGTGATACGGTTTGTAAGCTCACCGTCATCGGTGCAGATGATGATTCCATCGGAATACATATCGAGTCTTCCTGCGGGATACACACGGCACCCCACATCCGAGAGCAGATCCGATACGGTAGGTCTCCCTTGTTCATCCGACATTGTTGTGACATAACCGACAGGTTTATTGAGCAAAATATAAGTATTGCGGCTCGTGCCGCAAGTGTTTTTTTGAATTACGGTTCCGTTGTATTCCACCGTGTCTTTAATTGGGTCAACACGGTCACCAAGTGAAGCCGTAACTTCGTTTATCTTTACTTTTCCGGCGATGATTTCAGCTTCGGCGGCACGTCTGGACATTATTCCGCATTCGCTGAGGTATTTTTGAAGTCTTATTTTATCCATATTTTACCGAAATATATCAATGATTTTTTCTCCGAGGGAACGTGTGTCGGAAATTTCTTCCACACCTTCTACGGAATAAAGGGGAATTTCTCCAACTTCGTTATTTCCCGAATAGAATACTACCCTGCCGAGCAGAGAACCGTTTTCGATAGGAGGAATAAGAAGTCGTTCAGCTTCAATCACGTGAGTGAATTGAGAATTTGCTTTTGCGCATATTTCAAGGGTGCCGGAATTTGAAGCGGTTACAAATCCGTCATCTGCACCCACGCAAGGGATTTTTACGACAAATTCTTCGGCATCGGCAAGCTTGAACATGCAGTATTCCGAAAAGCCAAGCTCGTGAAGCGAGGTGTGATCTTTCCAATCGTCAGGCGCATTGAGGGTTACTGCTATAACGCAAACACCGTCACGCTCGGCAGCCGATACAAGACAGCGTCCGCTGTGTTTTGTGAATCCTGTTTTTACTCCGATTACATCATTGGAAATCCGCAGGAGCTTGTTATGATTCAGCAGTACTCGAACTCCTTCGTCTCCACGGAGCGGAATCTGATGCTTGTAGGTTGAAACAATTTTTTTGAATTGTTCGTTTTTTAAAGCATATGCGGTGAGTTTAGCAAGATCTGAGGCTGTCGTGTAATGTTCATCGTTGTCAAGACCGTGTGGATTTGTAAAGTGAGTTTCGGTGAGTCCGATTTTTTTTGCGGTATTGTTCATCATATCGGAAAACTCGTTTATTCCACCGGCAATTTCATAAGCAATAGCAGCCGCGGCATCATTGGCACTTTCGAGCATAAGTGCGTATAAAAGCTCCTCAAGTGTCAGCTCTTCGCCTGATGAGAGATATATGCTTGAGCCTTCAACTCCGCAGGCATGTTCGGAAATATGCACTATACGGTCAATGTTGCCGCTTTCGAGCGCAACAATAGCTGTCATTATTTTTGTGGTGCTCGCCATCGGAAGCTTCTCGTGAGCATTTTTTTCGTATATAACGTCTCCGCTTGACGCTTCTGTCAAAATAGCCGAATAGGCAGATACATTTATACCCTCGGCATACACGGCGACCTGTGAAAATAAAATTAAAAATGCGCAAAGAAGTACCGTGGTTTTTATATAAGTTCTCATAATAACTCCTTGGGTTCGGTATACAAAAGTATTGTTCCCGCATAGATATGGATTTATCATGAGAACTTAAGGATTAGCAGTTAAATGTTGTTTTCTTCGTTCTTTTTCGAAAAAATTGCTTTTATTCTTTCAAGCAAATCGGGTGATCTTTCGAGGAATCCGACCACCTGAGATACTGTGTCTGTGGGAGCCGCTGAGGCAGCCGCAGGCGCGTTTACATTGAGTATGTTTACATTTCCGTCAGAGGAAACTACAAGAAATGCAACGGGAGTTACGGTGAGACCTGTTCCTCCACCGCCTCCGAAATTGTTATACAGCGGTTTGCCGTTTGTTGTGGGTGTATCCTTTTTGAGATAATCGACACCGCCTGAGGCATATCCGACGGATATTTTGGAAATCGGTATAATGCAGGTTCCGCTTGAGGTTTCAATCGGATCTCCGACGATTGTGTTTGCATCCAGCATTGAGCGAATGGAATCGAGCGAAGTTTTGGTTATGTCTCCGAGTTTGTTTGTGTTTTCAGCCATAATAAACCTCCGTAATGTATTTTTGATTATGTTAGTTTCTTTTTATTTTTTGCGTTATTAACCATTTTAAAGTATGAAAACCTACTTTGACAATTGAAAAGAGACTGAGTTTGAGTCCTATATCAAGCCTTATAACGGTTTTTTCTGCCAAAAAGTCGGCTTTTACCGAAACGGTTTCCTGTTTGATTTGTTTAAGAGAGGTTTTGTTGTCGAGAAGCTCAATAAGGCATGATGTGAGGGTGCATATTATACCGTAATTTTTTGCCGTAGCGGCAGCATCCTTTCCTCCTACCGTTATGTCGAGCATATTTATCTCTGTTTTAATATATGAAGCGAGCTTTGGAAATTCTTCGAATACAAATTTTATTATTTCGATGACAGCCGTGAGCTTGCTCGGCGAGCCGCTTTCTCCCGCCGCCTGTGCTTCATCGATTTTTTCTGCGAGAGCATGGTTTTTTTTCTTTTTTGCATCACGCGCAGCTTGCTTG
>JAZODB010000255.1:0-2948 GCA_045596785.1 Eubacteriales bacterium | reverse complement strand
AATCGCTGACTCTTGCTTCATTTTCCCAATACGGATACTCTATTTTATTCGAACGAATCCATGAATACTTAAGAGTTTTCATATTGTTGAATCGGTTTATTAATGAAAATCTGTCTGACACTTCCGACACAGCTGTTGTCTCTGAATTTACTTTCACAACACTGTCGAAAATATTTTTTGCAAATGACTTTACAGAGTTGGGAATTGCCGTTTCAAAAGCGGTTATATTGGCTTTATCACCATAAATTTTTGAATATCCCGCATAACTCATATACATCCGCGGACGCTCGCCGTAAGTATAGGCATATGTTCCTTTGTACGAGTCACGCTCTGCAATTCCCACTATTGTGAAATCGTAATCATTTATATTGATTGTCATGCCGACAATATTTTCCGCACCGAACAGCTTCCACGCAAGCTCTCGGTCAAGTATAATCCCCATTGGATTCGTGTCATCGTTTAGAAAATGCGAACCGTACGTAAATTTCAATTGATGAAATACAAAGAAATCTCCGCCGACTGCCATAACTTCAGCCGAAGCATCGCCCTTCGGCCCGACGAGGCTCATCGTACTTTCCGCAGAATAACAATAAGTCCACGACCTCGCGTTTTCACCCGGAGTAACCGATGAATTAAGTAAGGCATTATCCATAGAATATGCCCAAGATTTAACTTGATCAGCATTTACCGCAGCGGAATCCTCGGTATAAAGCGAAATTACTGCGAAACGACTTCCGTCGGATGACCATCTTTCTCCCGCATCAATATAATCTATGTTGTTTTTCATTCCGTACACCACAATCTCGAACAAACCGAAAATAAGTATGCCCAAAATGAAAATCAGTGCAAAAATTCCTGATGCTTTCAATATTTTTCTGTTTACTTTGTCGTTCACAATTAACACCTATTTATCATCAGCTGTTTTCGGCAAGACGTACTTGCTGACCGCCCGATATCGGAATGTTGGAATTTGTTATAACAAATTCGCTTCCATACAGTCCGGATACCGCCGACTGTGTATTATCAGAGGCAATAACCTCAATTACAACTCTTTTGGCTGTATATCTCACTCCGAGAGGGGTTTTCTTTGACTCAAGTACAAGAACAAATTTACCGTCGTTATCCTCTCTTATAGCAGAGTTAGGCAATACCGTCTCGTAATACTGGCTCTTATCACCTATTGAGAAATTCAAAGTCTGCCCCTCGTAAACATCGCCCGTCACTTCTATTACAACAATACGATTTTTACCTTGGCTTGACGGGTCATTTCTGATTTGAGATACACTTGCTTCAATTTTCGAGTACCACCAAGAGTTTGTGATATCACACGGAGTACCTATCTGTATTTTACGTGCTTCCTCAGACGCCATTGAAATTTCACATATATAACCCTGATCGGTAATCTCAATAGTAGCAACGGTGTTTCCGCTTGTCACGGACTCACCCGGAACAGTATTCACAGATGAGATCCTTCCCGCAACAGGTGCCTTAATTTCGGTAACATCAGGAGCATTTTTGTACGTCTCGATTTTCACCGAAAGCTCATTCAGCTTTTTTTTAGTTTCCTCTCTCTGCTGACTTGTTCCGACTGAACTGATTTTTATATTTGTTTCCGTTATTTTATACTGTGTTTCAAGGTTCTCAAGCTCGCTTTGCTTGGTTTCAATTTCTGTCTTAAGCGTATCGGGATTTGCGGTTCCTTCAAGCTCTTCTGTTTTATCTGCAATGTTTTCGGTAAGTACTTCTATCTCTGCGTTATATGTATCTATAAGTTCGCTGTATTCGCTGATAAGCTCGGAGGCGGTAGATTGCTTGCGAAGAGATTCAACCTTTTCCTTTGCGGCATTGTATTTTAACTCTACTTCGCCGAATTCTGTTGAAGCTTCGTTGTAAAGCCGCTCTGCTTCCGCAAGATCGTATGATATTTCATAATTTTCAAGGTCATCGATTTCAGGCATTCCGATTATATCGAGCTTTGCATATGCTTCTTCAAGCTTATTATCAATTTCATTTATTTGTTCGTTGATTTCTGAAAGCTTGTCATCGATTTGTGAATCATCGGGAAGAGATGTTTCTGCGTTTTCATATGCATCTTTTGCATTTTCGGCTTTGGTTTTCAGTTCATCACGATAATTTGAATATCCCAATACAGTATTATAAGATGATTGTGCATTGAGATAATTATTCTCGGCATCTTCAAGACTTTCGGCATTCGGTCTGTCAATAGCAGCGAGGTCAAGTATATTCTTACACAAAGCTTCTTCTGCCTCTAAATCAGCCACCCATTCGGGATCTGCATTATTTCCTTTAGCAGTCAGTACTCTATCACGAGCAGTCTCCCAATCAGCTTCCGCTTCCAAGTATTTCTGTTCGCTTTCAGACAATTTTTCGTATTCTGTACTCGCACTGTCGTATGCCGATTTTAAGCTTTCAAGATTGTCGATTTGTGACATGTACAGATTTTCGTATTCGTTCAATTCGGAAAGCGCGTTTTCATAAGCAATTTTCAGCTCTGATTTGTTACTCAAATCTTCATCTATACTGCCGAAATATTCATCCAAAATATCTTCTCTGTTTTTTATCAACGTCTTCAGCTGTTCTCTGAGTGTTTTGATTTCGGCTGTCAGTCTGTTAGCCTCTCCGACATCCGCAGAAGAATTCTTTAAGCTTTCGTACTGTTCTTTATAGAACTCGACTTCTTCTTTTAATTCAACATAGGATTCATACGAAACAGAATAATCATCTTCGGCAATTGCAAGCTTTTCAGCAAGAGTAAGCGTATCAAAAATATCGTTCTCTATTGTGCTCTCCGCCTGCTGTTTTTTTGCGTTAACATCGTCTCTTTGCTTTGTGAGAGCTTCAAGCTCTTTATTCAGCTTCTTTAGTTGGTCTTTAAGTATTTCCTTGTTATCGACACCGTTTTTAAGCGCGGTATATTGTTCATTAAG
>JAZODB010000254.1:0-12442 GCA_045596785.1 Eubacteriales bacterium | reverse complement strand
AGCTTAAAATGCTGCATTCCATATATGACCTCCGAACCGTCAATTATATTATGTCTATATTATATTGCTTTTGAAAAAATATGTCAATTTAACCGATATTAAACTATGGTTAAATATTGATTAAGGAGGACTCTGCTGCCTATTAAGATTCAAGCTGACGTCCGAGAAATCCGGCGGCAGTCTGTATCAATTTTGCCTCAAGTTCCGGATTTACCCGATCTCCTTCGCCGGAATATACAGAAGCAACACATCCGGTTACATCGCCCTCTGTAATAATCGGCATGAGACATGACACCCCAAATCCGCCTTCAATTATTCTTATTTTGTCACTTTCTCCACCAATGTAAAGCTGACGATTTTCAATAAGACGTTCAACCTCAGGTGTGATTTTTCGATCGGTATATTCTCTCTTGGGTATTCCGGCACATGCTATAACAGCATCACGGTCGCATATCACCACGGAAATTCCACAGGTTTTATTTAAAGTTTCCGCATACTGTGCCGCAAACTGCGCCAACTCCCCTATTGGTGAATATTTCTTAAAAATTACCTCTCCCTCGCGGTCTGTATAAATTTCAAGTGGGTCGCCCTCACGAATACGCATTGTACGACGTATCTCCTTAGGTATTACCACTCTGCCAAGATCGTCTATTCTACGGACTATTCCTGTTGCTTTCATATATAAAAATCTCCTTTGTTAATGATTCTACGTAAATAGTATCTGTCAAGGCAGAAAAATTATACTGAGATAAGAAAAAAACACCGCAAACCATTTTGATGTCTATTGCAATTTTTTCTTTTGGATACTCCCAAATGTTGTTGTAGAACTTATCGATGGATGAAACAAATTCGATATGATATTTATAGGTAAAACGATATCCAAATATGATGAAAGAAGCTTCTTTTTTTATTTTCAAAGTGTTAATTTGCCATTATACGCAATAAGTTTGTCGGGCAATTCAAAAAAAGTCTCTCTTATGGTACTTTTCTCCTCGATAACGAAGAAAAGTACCGCCAAACAACCCGTACAAAGCGTGCCGCGCTTACTTGAAAAATGTAAGTGCGGCACGCCCAATTTTATTTTTTAACTGCTGTAATATACCATCGCTCTGTTTGAGGGTCAATTTCTTCAAATCCATACCCGGATGATATATTCACAATTTTCATTCCTGCCTTTTCAAGAGCATTTTTAACAGCTCGCTTCCCGTATGCGCGCTCACGTTCAATACCATCTTCACGATGCCAAAATCCTTTGTCATCCTCACGGTACACAGTGAGGCAAAAATCGACTGTATCTCCCGATTTGGAAATACGATTTCTCCAACAACACATAATTCCGTCATCTTCAAGTATATAATCGCGCTCGGAGTATACTGTCCTAAACTTATACGGAGTATTTAGGTCGAAAACAAAAAAACCTCCCTGATTCAGATAATTCGAAACAAGGGCAAAGCACGAATCAAGCTCTTCACGTCTTGTCAGATGATTGATTCCGTCAAGACAGCACACAACCGCATCAACTGTCCCATACAGTTCAAACAAACACATATCCCCTTTAATAAACATAATATTGTCAAGCTTCGTCTCGCGTGCGCGGAAATCCGCTATCGAAAGCATTTCTTCCGATAAATCAAGTGCGGTTAAGTTGTAGCCACGCTTAGCCAACTCAATCGTCATACTTCCTGTACCGCAACCAAGCTCAAGTATGGATTTCGGAAATTTATTTTCATCGGGCGAAAAACGGCGAAAACATTCCTCAATAAAATCTGCCCACTCCCCGTATTCAACCGTATCATTAAGTTTATCGTAAACAGGCGCAAGAACACTATATCCGTCGATCATAACAACTCCTCCGATGTCTTCAGTTTGCTTCAATGAAATCCGGAGGCGTTACGCCACGCTCGTCAAGCTTCTTAAGTACCTTTGTATATCCATTGCTGCCATATTTCAAGCAGCGATTGATGCGGCTGATCGTAGCAGTACTGAGACCTGTTTTTTCTGTAATTTCCGTATAAACCTTATTCTCATCAAGCATTTTCGCTCCGCACATCCGCTTTGCCATTTCATCAAGTTCTTTTATCGTACATATATCATCAAAAAAATTATAGCAATCATCTATTGTTTCAAGCGATAAAATCGCTTCAAAAAGATATTCTTTTGTTTGATCTCGTCTTTGATTTGCCATAATAACCCTCCGCTCTACTCTATTTCTCAAAGCTTTTACAAATAATAATTTAAATTGGTTTTATACTATTATACATCATCACGTTAATAAAGTAAAGTGCAAAAACAAAATTTTATCTTATATTTTTTGTTCTGTATTTACTTTCATACTTTTTAGTGTTATAATTTACAAAGTAAGAATACAATTATATTCAATTGTACTTGACCGTACAAATAAAAATATCATTCCATTGAAAAAGTGAGTAATTTTGAAAAAAACCTTATACAAAATAAAAAGTACAGAAAATCTGAAAATCGCTGTCGTTGCGGATTTTCATTCCCGCAGAGGAAATCAGCATTATGAAAAAATTATCCGATTTCTTAACGAAGAGATTCCGGATATAATTTTATGTCCCGGAGATATTTTCAATAATGCCGATAAAATGTCAGTAATCGAATCCCATAACAAAAATGGCTTTGATTTCCTGAAAAAATGCCGTGAAACCGCCCCTGTTTTTTTCTCGGTAGGAAATCATGAGCACGGAATATCCCCAAGCAACAGAGCTCTTCTTGCTGAAGTCGGAATTACTGTTCTCGATAACGAATTTACCGTCTGTAACGGTATTGCAATCGGTGGACTGTCAACAGGATATTGCCTTGGGAAAAAGGATTACATCACCCACCCGAAGCCTGATATTGAATTTATAAATTCTTTTTCGCTCATACCAGGATTTAAAATTCTTTTATGTCACCATCCGGAGTATTGGTCAAAGTATATAAATGGAAAATCAATTAATTTGACGGTATCGGGACACGCGCATGGCGGTCAATGGTGCCTTTTCGGACAAGGTGTTTATGCTCCCGGACAAGGATTATTTCCGAAATACACGCACGGAGTTCACGGTACGGAAAATGAAGCTCTAGTAATAAGCCGAGGGTTGACAAATACCGTACATGTTCCGAGATTCTTTAATCCGTGCGAACTTATTTTCATACAACTCAAACGAAAGGAATAATGATGAATTACATTACCGTTTTTTTTACTGACTCATACGACAGAAAATCATCACATTCCTTGCTTTTTAAGTGTGCTCTAATTTACACAGGAAAAAAAGAATTTACGCTGTGCCTCAAAAAATACGGAAAACCGTATTTTGAAAACCCAAGTGCACCCGAATTTTCCATTTCGCACAGCGAAAATATTTGGATATGCTCTTTTGCGCCACTTGAAGTCGGATGTGACATTCAGCTTCACAAAAGCCTGCCGAGATATAAAAACATTGCCACTCGATTTTTTCATTCAAATGAACTTAATCATATAGAAAAAGCCGCAAATCCCGAAGCAGAGTTCTTTGATATTTGGTCTAAAAAAGAAGCCGTATCAAAAATGCTCGAAAGCGGAATCAATACTGATTTCAAAAATATTGACACATTTTCTCAAGCCGCAAAAATAACAGTAAAAAATATAACTCTGCCATGTGAGCAACCGTACTCCGCGGCAATTTCTTATAAAAGTGATTTTGAATACAAAATTATTACTATATAATGTGTAAAATGAAAGAAAAACAAAATGATTAAACTGCCTTACGCTTTTTCAAACGGAGCTGTATTTCAGGCAGACTCACGCATCACAATTACCGGCATAGCGTCGTCTGACAAAGCAATTGTCTTAGAACTCAGTAACTCAAATAAAAAATAATTTATACATGCGATTCAAATTCAGACAGCAATGGTAATTTTTCACTGACATTCAATATGCTGTCCTCATCGTTTAATGTATCTCTAAAATCATAACATAAAAAAGGCTGTCGCACTGCATTAAAAAATGTAGGTGTGGCAGCCTTTTTAAAATCAGTGTAATTTACTCCTCGGTGCAGCTTGAAAATCAATCTTTATTGCATTTAAAACCCTGCATTCCCATGTCGCGCGGAGGTTTGCCGCGTTTTTCGGCAATATCCCCTGAGCCTAAAACAGAATTTCCATTTTCTACAACACCACCCGACATAAACTCCTCAGCAGACACGCCGTCAATGGGAGTGATATATCTCTTTGCCTGAGTCGTGAAAAGCTCATAGTATTTTCCGCGGAGCTTCATAAGCTCGGAATGGTTTCCGATTTCCACAACCGCACCGTTCTCAAGAACAACAATCTTATTTGCAACAGTTGCGCTCGATAATCTGTGGGATACAAATATTGTGGTTTTGTCTTTCCTGAGATTATCAAATTGATTGTAAATTTCCTGCTCTGATATAGCATCAAGGCTTGCAGTAGGCTCATCAAGAATTATGATATCCGAATCACTGTAAAATGCTCTCGCAATAGACAGCTTCTGCCACTGTCCTATCGAAAGCTCAATGCCATTTTCCTCAAAGTACCTCATAAGCGGCGTGTCGTACTTATCAGGCAAACCTTCAATGAATTTATCCGCAGACGACTGCTCTGCGGCTGTAATTATTGCTTCTTCCGTCTTATCTGAGTCCACCTCACCGAATTTGATATTCTCTCGAACACTTACGGCATATTTACCGAAGTCTTGGAAAATAATCCCGAACATTGAGTAAAGATCCTCTATCGAATATTCCTTTATATCATATCCGTCAAGTAAAATTCTCCCCTCCGTCGGGTCATATAAACGAGTCAGAAGCTTTATCAGCGTTGTTTTTCCGGCTCCGTTCAGTCCAACAAGCACACATGTATCACCGGGTTCAAGCGTCAGGTTCACATTATTTATAACCTTGCGTTCTGTACCCGGGTATGAAAACGAAACATTCTCAAACACTATTCTGTGTCCGGAATGATGATTTACATGTCTCGGTTCCGGAAGCACCGGAACAATATTTCGTTTTTCGTTCATGAACGCAATGAGATTGTCGATAAACAATGTGCCCTCGTAAATCGATGCGGTTGTTCCGATAATCGTACCGATTCCGGATGCAATTGATGAAAGAGCACCGGTGTAAAGAGAATAATCACCGACCTCATACTTCCCATCCGCAACGCCTTTCGCAATATAGAGGAATAGGATGCAGTTCACCGCAGTTGTCACAAGAGTCAATCCGATATTCCAAATTCCCTCTCCGACAAACAGCTTTTTAAGACCATTGAAATATTTTTTGAAGGTTTCGCTGTACCGTCTGATAAACAAATCCGACAGATTAAAGAGTCTGATTTCTTTCACCATATCTTTATTCGTCATCAGACCCGAATAGTAGTTCATCTGTCTGCGTTCTTTAGAGTGAAAGCGGACATAGAAAAAATTTTTCTTTCTGTAAGTGAAATTTATTATCGCCGTAGGAATACTCATCAAAACTATTACAAGAGGTGCAATAGGGCTGATTGCGCCGAGAACAACCACAAACGATGCCATAGTAATAATTGTACTGATAATTGTAAAATTGTTGTTCAGTATATGTATGGGGCGATTTCCCGCCTCGCGCTTGGCATTTTCAAATTTCTCATAAAATTCAGGGTCATCAAAGCTCGAAAGGTCAACCTCGCGTGATTTATACATAATTTTCATATTTACGTTGTTTACAACAAGCTCACTCGCAATATTATTCAAAATTCCGCTGACTCTGCCTACAAGTCCTGTCAGAAAATTGAAGGCAAAACTGATAATAAGCATGGTCATAATTTTATCAAACTGACTTTCAAGTCCGTTTACCGCCGCAGTATATGCAGATGCAAGTGAGTTTAAAAGCTCTTTTCCGATAAAGGCACTTATTACGGGAACTGCACCGTTCCATATTGCCATAAAAACCATATAGAGCATAATCCAAGGCTTCGTATCCCATACTATTTTGAAAATGTAAAACAGTCTGTAAAAGAACTTTGTCACAAGTCGATAAAGGTACGAGGGTACCTCGCGTATTGACTTTGGCTTTGGTTCTTTGAGCTTCTCGCGTATTTTTTCTCCGGGTCCCATAAACCCTCTGCCTCCAGGTCCCATATTTCACCTCCGATATTATTGTTTTTTATTTTCTATAAGCTTTTTCAGAATGTCGGCAAGCAGCAATTTTTCATCACTGCTCAGAGGAGAAAGAAAATCCTCCGCGCGTTGTCTGTGGGCCTCGCGAAAGCTTGCAACTCCGGCTGCCCCCTCATCTGTGAGTGAAACTATTGTCTGCCTCTTATCCTCCTTGGATTGTCTGCGTAATATCAATCCATCTGTTTCCATTCGGCATAGAAGCTCCGATAATGACTGCGGACGGATTTCAAGATGTGCGGCAAGCTGAGTCTGACTCATGCTCCCGTTATCCGCAAGCAAAGCCATTGTTCTTCCCTTACCATTCTCACATCGATGCTGACAAGAGTGTATCCCACTTTCTTCGCTCATGTTATCATTATTAAGTTGTGCTCCGCTTGTAGTTTCTGCCAGGTTCACTCGTGGATTTCTTCTCGACATAGCATTAAGCATGCGAAGCATACCGACAATTTCTTCTTCAATCGTCATTTTCAGACTCTCCTTTCAATATGATAAGGTACCTTACTTTCATCACAATGATATTATACACAATTATTATTGCCTTGTCAATAAATAAGGTACCTTATTTATGTATTTTTTCAAAAAAATCTTGACAAACAATTAATTTCCATGTATAATATTATTTAAATATCATTATGATATTATTTTAATATAAAGAAAGGTTTTTAATCATGAAAACAGAACCCAAACTAAACCTGAGCAACGAAACAAAAGAAATTGTTCTCAAGGCAAAAAGCGGTTGGCTCGTGCTTTTACTCTCAATCTCAGCATATATAGTTGCACTTATAATAATGATTTTCTCCGCAATACATCTCGACCAAGAGGCAAATCCCGTTGCAATAATATCCTTTGTAATCTCGCTCTTGTATATATGTGTCGGATGGTTTTGGTGGCTCGGATTAAAAATCATACGCCCAAATGAAGCTTTAGTCCTTACACTGTTCGGCAAATACATAGGAACTATAAAAAAAGATGGTTTTTTCTATGTAAATCCCTTCTGTACAGCAATTAACCCCGCCGCAAAAACCAAGCTAAACCAAAGCGGAGATGTATCAGCAGTAAGCGCAAATATCAATCTATCCTCCACTCAGACAAATATCGCCGCAACTCAACAAAATCTCGTTAACAACAAAATATCACTAAAAGTAATGACGCTAAATAATAACAGACAAAAAATAAATGACTGCCTCGGAAATCCCGTTGAAATAGGTATTGCAGTAATGTGGAGAGTTGTCGACACAGCTAAAGCTGTATTCAACGTTGACAACTACAAGGAATACCTTTCTCTCCAATGTGACAGTGCACTTCGGGAAATTGTGAGAATTTACCCCTATGATGTCGCTCCGAATGTTGACACTACCGGCGACGGTGTTGCCGACGAAGGCTCTCTCAGAGGCTCCAGCGAAACCGTTGCTTCACGAATCAGAGAAAAAATAGATGAAAAAGTATCATTTGCGGGAATTGAAATTATTGAAGCCCGCATAACATACCTTGCCTACGCACCCGAAATCGCGGCTGTAATGCTTCAGCGTCAGCAGGCATCCGCAATAATAGATGCACGCAAAATGATAGTTGACGGTGCTGTCGGTATGGTACAAATGGCACTTGAGAAAATAAACAATGATGAGATATGTTCACTTGACGATGAGCGTAAAGCACAGATGGTATCCAATCTCCTTGTAGTTCTCTGCGGAAACCGAGATGCACAACCCATCGTAAATACAGGTTCGATATATTGAAATGGCTAACGAAAAAGATAAAAAACAACTCCCACTGCGGCTCTCAAAAACATTGTACAACGAGCTTTCACGATGGGCAGAGGAAGATTTCCGCTCAATAAACGGACAAATTGAATATTTACTCAGCGAATGTGTCAAGCGAAAATATAAAAACACTCCATACAACGATGAAACAGATAAAGAATATCCCAAATAAGAATAAACCGGAGAAAAACTCCGGTTTATTCGCTGTTTAATAAAATAAACAGAACATACGCAAGGAGAGAAAAATTCGCACCTATACGCAGCTCAATCCAAAGCACACAAGCCCACAGAATTATGAGAAAAACAAATGATAATGCGCGGCAAATTCGCCAAACAACATCCGGCATAAAAAAAACAGACAGCAAAGACATTAGTATTGCGCCTCCGTCAAATCCCGAAATAGGGATAAGATTTAAAGCCGCAAGAACAACCGATATTCCGCAAAAATAAAATGCGCTGTGTCCGAATACCGCATAAGCGATGACCGCACTGATAAAACCGAAAAAAGGACCGAAAAAATGTATTACCGCTTCAGAAGTATAACTTGCCCCCGAAAAATCAAATGTCAAAGATGCACCTATCGGCTTTAGGGAAAAAGAAACAATCGGAACATGCAGACAATATGCCGCTAATAAATGTCCTGCCTCGTGGATTATCACAGCTATTGCTGTTAAAAAAAGTTCATGCAAACAATCACCATTCCCCAAACAAAAGACCGGCAAACAACTCGCCGATATAGTCGAAAAAAGACCACTTGTCTTCCGCCAATGTCCCTTTATGCTCAGGCAATTCGATTTTTTCTGCATTTTCCGAAGTTGACAAATTCATCACCATGACTGCCTCCGATTCAAATGAATCAGTGCCCGACTTGACGAGCGGAGCAATAAGAATAATACACATCAATATAATGCCGAGTGCAAAAACAAATTTTTCGGCACTCACGCAATCCTTTTCTTCGCGTTTCTTTACTTTACCGACAATTATCTTCAATTTATCACCGCCCCATATTTTGATTTTAATTTTATATAAGCTGTGACTGACAAATCAAATTTTGACTTTATCCGTCATAATATTGTTTTTTTAATTTACATGTTGACATATTCCTCAAAAATATAATATAATGTAGTTTAAGGCAAAAAGATTTCAATTTTCAATCGGAGAATTAATCATAACATGGATATACAAAATAATTTAACTCCGTTTTTGTCTCCGACAAAATCCGCAGAGCGTATGAAAATATCCGGCTCCAGACCTGCGGTCTATTGGATGACAGGACTTTCAGGCTCCGGAAAATCGACAATTGCATCGATTTTCGAAAAAAAACTCACAAAATCAGGGCATGCAGCTTATATGATTGATGGGGACACCGTTCAGCTCGGATTATGCGCGGGGCTCGGGTTTACCACCGATGACAGACACGAGAATTTGCGAAGAATAGCAGAGCTTGCAGCTGTCATCGCGGATTCGGGACAAACAGCAGTTGTATGCACAATTTCGCCCGATAGTGAATCGCGAGAATGTGCCCGTCGTATAATCGAAAAAAAAGCTCGATTTTGCGAAGTATATGTAAAATCTACCATTGATATATGCAAGCTTAGGGACCCGAAAGGACTGTACAAAAAGGCACTTGCAGATGAGATAAAAAACTTCACCGGTATATCTGCACCGTATGAAGAACCGAAAACTCCCGATATAATACTTGACACAACAATAAACTCGGCAAAAGATTGCGCACAAATTCTCTTTCAGGATGCACTAAACGGAATATATCAGCCTGAGCGTCTGATTTATGATATGGCTTCAGCCGCAATTTTCGCCTCTCGCAAAATTATGGAAATATACAGCAAAGATTTCGGAATATCAATAAAATCCGACTCATCTCCGCTTACAAATGCTGATACGGCTTCAAATGAAATCCTCACATCAATATTCCGTGCCAAATATCCGGAATACTCTATTCTGTCAGAGGAAGAAAATGATTCAACCGAGAGACTCACAAACAATGCGGGAGTATTCATAATCGATCCACTTGACGGCACAAAAGAATTTATAAGCAAAAACGGAGAGTTCTGTGTCTCAATTGGCTTTGCCGCACAACACAAAATGAAAGCAGGAGTAATCGCAATCCCGACAAAACAAACGCTTTACTATGCATTTGACGGTCTCGGAGCTTACAAAATTTCATTCGACAAATTGATGAGCAATCCTTTTAAAATAAGCTTAGGCGAAAAGCTGAGAGTTTCAAGTCGTTCGGGTCGAACGAAAGACGAGCTTTTGATTGTAACCGTCAGCCGCTCCCATTCAGACAAACAAACTGAAATTTTGCTTGCCAAAAACGCTGACAGAATCGAAAAAACAATAACAGTGGGAAGCTGTCTGAAAGGCTGCTATATTGCAGAGGGTATTGCCGATGTTCATTACCGCTTCGGCACCTTTATGAAAGAATGGGATACCGCCGCTATGCAGATAATCTGTGAGGAAGCCGGAGCTGTGTTCAGCGATATAGACGGAAAGCCTATTTCAGCAAATCGCGCGGACACGGTAAACCGCCGCGGATTTATAATTCTAAACTCCGCAGAATCCGCTCTTGATACGAACGGAATAGAATAATATCAGTCGAAAGTACTAAATAAATATATGATATACAGGCATCTCGATATGCTTGAATCGCGAAGTATTCACATTTAGCGTGAATCTTACTCGGCATTTAAAAATCTATGTATGCTGTGGTCAATAGGCAAAGACAGTACTGTTCTTCTTTGCCTTGCGCAAAAGGCATTTTACGGGCACGTGCCATTCCTTCTTGTGCATGTTGACACGCATTACAAAATACCTGAAATGATTGAATATCGCGACTGTCTCGCAAAAATTGTCAAGGGTTTTAAGCAAAAAAGTTCAAAAAATCCCACAGAAAATTTCTGTGGGATTTTCGTATCCGTCAAATCATGTCAAATTGCAAAACATCAACGTTTTTTTATATTCAATTTACGCTTCGACAGGAGCCTCTACTTCAAATGATACGCTGAACGTTTTTTCACCGATTTTAAAGATGAGACTGTAAGTTCCTGCATCAAGCTCGCTCGCAAGTACAACATTGAGCTTATTTTCTTCTCCGATTTCTATTGATGCGCCCTCAAGCTCAACTTCAACCTCACCGTTCTTCAGAGACACAAGGCTGAGAGAGCTGTCAGCAAAATTCTCAAGCTCGAAATCGGGAGTAATTGATATGCTGCCACTATCGTATACTGCTTCAAATGATGCCGCATCAGCTTCAATTATGAGCTTGATTTCACCGTGATCTGCGATAAACTCAATATTTCTCATATAGAGGTCTGCAAGAGGTACGGATTCTATACTGTTGTCTGACTTGATTCTGATAATCTTAACATCCTCAGAAAGACTGAATGTTGTTCCATCGACGGTTGCAGTGCTTGCAGTATAGCCTGTAACAAATCCGCTCATCACGATGTCGGCTTCCTCGTCTGTGATTGTATCGTCATTTCCGCATCTGTAATCCCGACCGATTTCAAGTTCGCCGTATTTTGAAAGCTTGGTTTCAATCTTGCCGTTTGAGAAGTTGTAAACGATATATTCCACATATGCCACACCGTCTTCAAATACCTGACCGTTTTCAGCGAGAACTCTTACAAACTCTGCATCAAGGTCATAGTTTCCAAGCTCACCGTTTGAAATATAGAGATACTTGAGTGTTTCTACCGAACCAACCTCGTTATCGAATATAGCAACAATCTTTGCACCGTCCTCAACCTTTATAGAAGAATTATACTTACCTGTTCTCTGCATTATAACTCCGTTGTCATTTACCACGATTATTGTATTGCTGTCGCAAACAAACTTCACATTTGAAAGACCTGCTACCGAAGCAACCGATTCTGCTTCACCGCGATTTACGGTATAATAATTTCTGCCGCCGAGTTCAATTTCAGTTCCGTTTGCCGATTCGATAATATAAGCTATCTCATCAAGTCCGTTTGTATTCTGAATAAACTCTTTCTTGCCGGAGATAATAATATCGTCTTCAATATTTGCCTCTATAAGATTGTAAACACCTGCGGTTTCTGTGTATCTGTAAACCACGCCTTCTTGTGCAAGGCTGTTCTTAACATATACGTTTTCTTCGGCACCGTCAATATAAGCTGTCATGACATATCTGAAGCTTCCGTTCTCATACACACGGTATGCATCAGAAAGAGCAACGAGATATTTGCTGGAGTCTGATATTGTAACACCCTCAATTACTGCCACGATAGCATCATTGTGTATTACAACCGATACTTGTGTTCCGAGTTCAAGCTTCTGTTTGATAGATTCTGCCGAAATACCCGCAGTCGCATTTCCGAGAGTGAAAGTCTCCGAACCGATTTTTGCGCTTGTCTGAGTTATACGTTTTACCGTACCGTCAACAATTTCAAGAACCTCGGCAATCTCAAGCTCCGCTGCGTTTGAGTTATAGTAGTAGAGCACGTAGTCGCCATCTTCAGCATCTGCATCGTTTGTTACAGAAATCTCA
>JAZODB010000253.1:0-20166 GCA_045596785.1 Eubacteriales bacterium | reverse complement strand
CTCACAAATTCAAAAGCGCGGCAGTTTTGACTCGTTTGAGACAAACCATCCGCGCATAAGTTATTTCCATTCGTATAAACTATTTGATTTGTTGTTTTTTCCCCGAAAGTCTCCCCGATACAATTCTTGCAATTTCAAATATCAAAATCACTGCCAACGTGGGAATCGGAGCCAAAATTCCAAGCAGAGAACAAATTTCTCCGCCCACCAAATATGCACCGCTTTTTGTAAACATAATTGTCAATGCGAAAATAATGCTTACGCATACAGCAACGAAATACAAAAGATTGATTTTTTTCGCCCTGAAAAAACTGCACCGTTTCATACTTTCAAAAGATAGAGTCAGCCCCATAATTATAACAGATGCAGAAAGAAGCGATATCAAAATTCCGTCATTTAATGTAAAATCAAGCAAATGTGCAATCCATTGTGCAAAAGGCAGGAAGGCAGTCAGCAGTCCGCCGAGAACACCTCCGAGCAATATAGCTCCGACATTATTTCTCGGCAAAGAATCGCAATCATCTTCGTTTTCAAATGCCATCGAAAGAACTGCAAAAAAATCAAAGATAAGTCCCCAAATCAAAATAAATACGGAGCTTAGCATCGGCATACCAAAAATCACCGATGCAATAATCAATACAAGCCGTGCACTCTGAGAAGCTGTCAGATAATATTTCGCCGACTCTATATTACGCTGTGCCCGTCGTGCAAGACGCAATGCCCAAACAATACCCGCAAATCCCCCAAATTCATCCGCCGCATCAGGATAAACAACAGCTGATGCTCTCCTTGAAATCGGCTCGTGGACAGGTTTAAATGCATTGCGTGCCACTGCGAAACATACATCTGCTTTTTCAAAGAATGCTGCACGGACCGCTTTTCGAACGGAAACCGCGGTAGTTTTATTTTCGCAAAGCTTATTCATCGCTTCGCAATACGCCTTTCCGAGACTTGATTCTTCAATCCCCTCAAATGAAACAATAACTCCGTCACTTGCGTTCTCATCGAAATCTTCTGTAAGCTCTGAAAATCTCAGCACTTTCGTTCGCTTATTAAACATTCCTATTCTGTGACAATAATACAAATCTTCCTTGGGGCGCAAAGTGAACAAAATGGGTGAAATGCCATTTTCACGAATAAATTTCACATTTTCGCGCGCTCCGTTTTCAGGCTCCTCGGAGAGAGCAAAGAATCCCACAAACGTCATTCCGCTCGTTATTGCCGAAATCCTGTTCAAAGTTCTGTACTGAGATGGCTTTGAAGAAACCGCGACCACCTTTGCGCCGCCAATCTCAAGCTTTGCACACTCGGTAAATATTTCACGTATGCTATTCTCATCAAGAGGAACAGCCATTCCGTCAACATCTTGCGAAGTACAACAGCGAAGCACTATATCAATCGGACCGCACGCAACAGCGAAAATCTCATCATCCCGTGTAATTAAAGATATATCCATCCCCGACGAAAGCGGATTTTCGGATGAAATATGCGATATCGGCAAATATGACGGGAGCTTATCTTCAAATTTGCGGCTGTATGCCGCTACTGCACTTGAAACAAATTTTGCCTCCTCGGAAACATAAACGGAATCCTCTCCGTTCCCCGAAGAAAGTCCTGTGCGGCAATCCGAAGCGGCGGCAACAGCAAGTGCAAGAAGCTCAGACGGAGACTTGCCTTTCATATCATGCTCAAATTGACCGTTTATCCTATAAGAACAAAGCTGCGCTCTGCCGGATTTGAAATATGAGGTTCCCATAAAAACTATGCGTTTTATCACAGAAATATCGTCGATACTCCCCGGATTTCGAATCATTATCTTCGGATGGCATTCACTCTCGAACAAAACTTTTCCCGCGCTCTTTTCCGCATTCTTTGAAGTCTTGCCTCCGCTTGCCGCGTTACGAACCATAACCGCAACAATTATGTACCCGATAGCTGTCAGAAACTCACTCATTGCGGCTACCGCCATTGCCATTGTACCGAGGAATACCCTTGGTAATGTAAATCCGTCGCCGACAAAAAGCGATAAAAATGTTATGCCCATGACAAAAGCAAGCATAACAAGACTCACTGTACGGCTCTGAGCAGAAAGCTTTTCGATTGTCGGAATATTATCCGACGATTCGATTTCAATTCTGCCCTGTTTTCTCACAATAAGCGTATCTTCCCCGATTGCGGTCGATATCATTCTTATTTTCCCCGAAAGCACGACCGAACCGGCGAACACCATATTCGATCTGTATTCCACAGGCACCTCGCCGCTTTTCGATTCCGTTTTAATTATTGTATCAAACTTATGTACCGGAGCACGGTTTTCCGTAATTCCGCGTTCACTCACCACGGCATCTCCGTCTGAAATAACTCTGCCGTCACATGGGATGCTCTCGCCCGCTTCAATGAATATCAAGTCTCCGAGAACTGTCTCCGATGCGGAAACATGCAAGACTTTTCCCTCTCTTATAACAGCGGTTACGGGAATTTTCTCGTTTGCGGCATCCTCAAAAATATGATTTGCTTTCACAAAAACGATAGCGCGAAAAAGCCCCCCGACAATCAAAAGCACAATCATTGCAATCGCCTCATAGTCCATGTCAAACATCGCCGCCGCCCCCGCACTTATCGCAAGGAGAAGCGTAGCGAGGTCAAACACCGTTGCGCGTGCGATGTCAGAGGTGCCGACTCGCTTAACACCCCACACGCAATTCGTGCCGAATGTGCGTTTTCTGCGCATCGCCTCTTTGTATGCAAGTCCTTTATATCTGTCAGATTCAAGAGATTCGATAACTCTGTCCGAACCTATAAGATGCCAATCATTTCTGTCTTTCATATATAATCATCCGTTTTGTAAACAGTAAATTTTTGAACATTTGATTTTCAGAAAATAATTTTTTCTCCGTCAGAGTCAATGTAAAGCTCTGTGAGTTTTCCGCGATGCATAACGATTTTCTCTGCGATTTTGTCCTCTATTTCCGTTTCTATAAAACGACGCATATTGCGCGCGCCGTACTTTGCGGAATAGGATTTATCAGCCACATAATCACGGCATTTGTCGGTGAAAACCGCATGTATTCCTTTTTTATCGAGTATTGCGGCAAGGTCCGAAAGCATGAGTGCGGAAATAGCTGTAAAGTTTTCCCTTGACAGAGAATTAAATGTGATTATTTCATCCACACGATTGATAAATTCGGGGCGAAGAAACTCTTCAAGTGCCCGTTTTGTTTTATCCTCGGTCATAGCCTTCGGCGAATCCGCAAATCCCGCCTTTGCCGCAGCGTAAGTGCTCCCTGCGTTAGTTGTCATAACGATTATGGTATTGCAAAAATCCACCTGTTTCCCGTGTGAATCCGAAATTATACCATCATCGAGAATTTGCAAAAGAATATTCATAACATCCGGATGAGCCTTTTCTATTTCGTCGAAAAGAACTACGGAATATGGGCGGCGGCGGATTTTCTCGGTGAGCTGTCCGGCGTCGTCGTACCCGACATATCCCGGAGGAGAGCCAATTATACGTGACACGGAAAATTTATCCATAAACTCGCTCATGTCAAGTCTTATAAGCGTCTCGGGTGAGGAAAATAAATCCGCGGCGAGCACCTTCACAAGCTCCGTTTTTCCGACTCCTGTCGGTCCGGCAAAAATAAACGAAACGGGTTTTCTCTTATACTGCACTCCCGTGCGTCCGCGCCTTACAGCTCTTGCAACCGCGGATACCGCCTCACTTTGTCCGATTATTCGAGCGGACAAACGATTTTCGAGATTCTCAAGCTTTTCGTATTCGCTTTCTGCAATGGTAGAGGCAGGGATTCCAGTCCATATTTCAATCACATCCGCGAGATCCGATTCGCGCATTTCCACTTTTCCGCAGATTTCGTCGAGCTCGGACAGCCTGCTTTCTATTCTCAGCTCCTCCGCACGCATATCGGCAAGCTTACGGTACTTCTCCTCCGTCGCGCTTTCGTCTTCAGGCTGTGAAGATGCCGATGACATTGCGCTCTCAAAATCAGCTCTCTCCTTTTCAAGAGCCGCTTTTCTATCAGCAAGCTCGTGACGTTCATTTATTTCGGGAGTGTGCACCGATATATGAGATGCCGCCTCATCTATAAGGTCGATAGCTTTATCGGGAAGATACCTATCCGTAATATACCGCTCCGACAATGATGCCGCCGAAGATAAAAGCGTTTGAGCGATTTTCACTCCGTGGTAATCTTCATAATATTTTTTTATTCCGCGCAGTATATCGACCGTATCCTCAATCGACGGCTCATTAACCATAACAGGTTGGAAACGTCTTTCGAGTGCGGTGTCTTTTTCTATATACTTGCGGTATTCAGTGAGTGTAGTCGCGCCGATTATCTGTATCTCTCCGCGAGACAAAGCCGGTTTCAAGATATTTGCGGCGTTCATGCTGCCCTCCGCATCACCGACGCCCACAATGTTGTGAACCTCATCTATTACGAGAATCACGTTGCCCTTGGACTTTACATCGCCGAGAAGTCCGAGAACTCGCGACTCAAACTGTCCCCTGAACTGAGTTCCCGCGACGAGAGCCGTCAAATCAAGCAGACATACGTCGTGATTTTTGAGACGATACGGCACATTTCCGTCGGCAATACGTTGGGCAAGTGCCTCGGCAATTGCGGTTTTTCCGACGCCCGGCTCTCCTATAAGGCACGGATTGTTCTTTTGGCGTCGGCAAAGTATCTGAACAACACGTTCAAGCTCACGATCGCGTCCTACAATTCTGTCAAGACGCCCGTTGCGCGCTTTTTCCGTAAGATTTTCCGTATAATTCCCGAGGAATTTGTACTCAGGCGCTTCCGTTTCTTCTCCGCTCTTGTTTTTCTGCTGTTTTTTCGAGCGCTCGCGTTTTGCTTTGTCCCCCTCCCCCATCAGCTTTGAAAAATTGACGAGCGGAGCGTTTCCGGCTTCATCTCCAAACGACAGCTCTCCGTTTTCAATCATTGACTGCATTTCGCTGTTAAGGCGGTCAATCGTTTCGTCGTCAAGTCCCGTCTGTGCAATTATATCATCTATCGGCTTTATTCCGAGTTCTCTTGCGCATTTTACGCAAAATCCCTCCTGTTTTTCCTCGCCGCCCTGCAAGCTTCTCATGAATATTACTGCCACTCTTTTGTGGCAACGTGAACACATTATCATATCTATACCTTTTTATTTCTTTATATTATTTTCAATTGGAAAACATTTTGATAAGCCCGCCGAGCGGGTTATGCGAAAGCAGCCAATTGCAGATTATAGTTTCATCAACCGCTTTCTTGCCGAACAGGTTCGTGTCCATCGAGCCGAGAGCAGTCACAAGAACCGACAGGAGCAATGACAGAACAAACGCAAAAAGCACCGCCTCTGCCGAACCGAGTAAAAATCCGAGAAAAGTGTTTGCGGAGCTGAGCACAGGGAGCTTAAATATCAAATCAAGGAGTGATGTCAATATCGACAGCACAAGAAGCACTCCGATAAAAATCACAATAAACGACAGCACCGACGCTATTATGCCGGAGGTCGGCTCAGCTATATCCTCGGAAAAATCACGCACCACATTTTCGCCGCACCCGGTAAGTCCGCGCAATTTTTCGGCAAAGGAATCGATTTCTATACCGTATCTGTCAAGAATATCAGTAAACGGCTTTGGCAAATCGACAGCAAGCCTGTCAAGGTTGTATGTGTCTGTATTTGTATCGAAAGCAAGTGAACGAAGTGTTTCCTCAATGTCATCGGTTATACCGTCAATAAGAAACTTTTCTTTAATGTAAGAAGATACAACCGGTGTATACGCATATGCGGCGAAAAGTGCTGCTACCGTTCCGACCAAGCTCATGACAGAACGTATAAATCCTCGTCTCGCACCGCTCCAGATTATCAATATTGCTGCAAACAAAATAATTGCGTCAATAGCAAGACTCATTTTTTCCCTCCGATTAAAATGCTACTTGATATTTCACGATTCCTGCGAAATATCGGTTTTCGAATCTGTAAAGTCATTGTCGGCGCGTGCAAATGAAGCACTTGAACGGCGGCATATTACAGCACCTTCCGTCATAGGCACTACCGACATTATATCACCTGTCTCAGTTGAGTTAAGATTTATTTCAGCTCCGTCTTTATCAATCATAACAATACTGCTCGACGTTTTCAAGTATGCCAATGCATCAGTCACAGAGCGAGATGCATACGCACCCGTGATTTTCAGATTGACAACGGAATCATAAAGCTTTTCTCCCGACAAATCGAAAACCAAAACCCTGTTTTCTCTCCCCAATGCATTGACTCCCCCAACAATGACAGCCGAAGTTTCATTTATATCCGCGATTCTCAAGCTCATTCCGTTGAAATCACAGCTTGAAATTATATGTCCGTCATAATCAAAGAAATACATTCCCTTATCGCACAAAAGCGCAAATCCGTAATCGGATGTATAAACCCCGAGAGGCATCGTTCGCTCATATGTCATTACCGACACGCTTTCGCTTTTTCCCGCAGCACATATGTCTATTTCACATGAAAAATCCGTATCCGACGGTATTGCTGAGCATATTATTATTCTGCTTCCGTCGGGAGACACCGCTGCGTCGAGCACGTAATTGTCCTTGTATATGCTCATTGATTTATTGAATGCGGAATTGTACAGCTCAACCACATATTTTGTGTCTCGGGAGCGTGAAACCAATATGCAAGTACCGTCGTCTCCAATATCTCCTGCCATAATCCGCCCATCAGAATCCCTGCCGATTATTTTTGTGAGCTGATTGTAAACCGAATATCCCGTACCGCCCAAATCGTATACCAACATGTACTTCTCCCCGCCTTCGATAACGGGCTCGGAATAGTTTATATCATCCTCAATAAGACATATTCCCGATGAATCGTAATAATTCAGAATATCTCCGTTTGCCACAGCAAGTCCGTCTCGGAAGTATCCGAAGCTCATGTTTTCACGTCCGTTATACACGATTTTCGAGAAGCTCATATCCCCCTTAATCGAAACCGCCGAAAAATCTCTTGAAAGATACTTGAGATTATCGTATGTCACATAGTCCCCGAAAAAAGTCATCACGCATATAACATACAAAAAAAGGAGGAGCACCATAATTATTCCGACAATCATATAACGTTTCGAAACCTTCAAATAATACCTGTTTACTTGCGGCCCTATACTCTCCGCAACGGAAACCTTATTCGTAACGTAATTTCTTGCCAAAACCTCACTGTCCCTCCTTATTTTATAATATTTTCCAATTGATTTTGCGGTCATAGCAAACCTCAGAGAGATAAAGTCCGTCGGGCGGCGCAGTTCGTCCGCTTTTTGCTCTGTCACGCGAATCAATTACATCGGCAATACTGTGCGGCTCAATTTTTCCTGCGGCACATTCGGAAAGAGTTCCCACAATAATTCTCACCATATTGTAGAGAAATCCGTCAGCCGACACGCGAATCT
Source organism: Eubacteriales bacterium (assembly GCA_045596785.1). Classification (GTDB taxonomy): domain Bacteria; phylum Bacillota; class Clostridia; order Oscillospirales; family CAG-272; genus UMGS1696. The sequence continues at coordinate 12,713 of JAZODB010000253.1, read as the reverse complement.
CTATAATTCCGTCATTTCTATCAACCGACAGCGAATACACAGTACGCACGGGGTCGGTTATTTTTGAGCCCGATGCCATAAAAGATGTAAAATCATGCTTTCCGATGATGTACCCGCCCGCAGCTCTCATTCTTGAAATTCCCTCATCCGAAACCGATTTTTTCAAATGCCACGCACGTCCGCGCAGAAACGGATTTTCATAAGGCGAATCGTACATACGATAAACGTATTCCTTTGACTTCACATTATACCTCGGATGAAAGTCACCCAAAGCCTCAGCCTCTCCGCATACCGAAATATCATCGGGAAGAAAATCAGATAATGCTCGGTGAAATCTGCCTATCGGAATTTTCAGCCAATCGCCGCTTCGCATTTCTTGCTCTGCCGGCTCAACCGCACAGCAAAACCCAAGCGCGTGAACTCCTGCATCCGTGCGGCTGCACCCCGTAACCGTACATTGAAACCCCAAGCATTCGGACACCGCCTCGGTCAGAGTTCCCTGCACAGTTCTGTGGCAAGGCTGAGCCTGATATCCTGCATACGCCGAGCCATCGTACATTATTTTCAAAAGAAGCTTCATAGTCAAACTCTCATTCCGTAAATCGGGAAGTAAATGTTAAGCACAACTATTACCGCTCCGAGTATTAAAACACAAAACGCAAAAATCCAATCTCGTTTCGATGAGCGAAGCACATTCATCCGAGTTCTTCCATTTCCTCCCGTATAGCATCGGCATTCCATTGCGACAGCAAGCTCGTCCGCCCTCCTGAAAGCCGAGATGAACAAAGGGATAAGGATGGGAATAAGTGCCTTTGCGCGGTTTATTATATTGCCGGAGGAAAAATCGGCTCCGCGCGCGGTCTGCGCAGCTATGATTTTTCTCGTTTCTTCAATAAGTGTGGGAATAAATCGAAGAGCAATGGTCATCATCATTGAGAACTCATGCACCGGAACATGTATTTTCTTAAGAGGTCCAAGGAGCTGCTCGAGTGCATCTGTAAGTGCAAGCGGTGTTGTTGTATACGTCAAAAAAACCGATGTTGCGGTTATGAGAAGCAAAATCCGCAGTACGATAAGCACAGCGTTTATTATCCCCTCAAGATAGATTTTAAATATCCAAAAGCTTACAAGAAGCGTATCTCCCGTCATCCAAAAAATATTTATAACCGCCGTAAACAAAATAATGAAGAGGAGAGGACGCATGCTTTTAAGAATCAGCTTCGGAGATATCCCCGTCATAAGAATAAGGGCGGCGGAAGACAGCGTCAGCAAAATAAACGACGATACGCTTTTTGCCAAAAAGATAACCACAATATACATGACGGAAATTATTATTTTCGCTCGCGGGTCGAGTCGATGCACAACAGAATCACCCTCGCAGTATTGTCCGAAAGCTATATCGGTTTTCAAAGCTCCACCTCCTTTTCACAAAATTTCACCAAGATGTTAAGATTCATATTTATTCACACCTGCTTTTCTTCCTTTTCTCTCGGTGTGATATTTTTCGCATATTCATTTATTTTTCCTACCGCATAATCGACAGTGTAAATATCCCTGCCTATGTCAATACCGTAATTCGCCAAAGCAGCTGCGATTCGCGTAATCTGAGGAACGTCAAGTCCGACAGCCACAAGCTCTCTGTATTCCGAAAAGACCTCGGCACAAGGCTTATGCATCAGAATTTTCGCATTTGCCATTACAATTATATCGTCACAGTACATTGCCATATCCTCCATGCTGTGACTCACGACTATGACAGTGGTTCCGCTCTCTCTCGAAAAGCGCTTTATTCCGCCGAGAATATCGCGTCTGCCCGATGGGTCAAGACCCGCTGCGGGTTCGTCAAGAATCAAAATTTCGGGATTCATGGCAATAACTCCCGCAAGGGCAGCGCGCCTTTTCTGCCCGCCCGACAAGTCAAACGGAGATTTGTCGAGAAGCTCCTCGGAAAGACCGGCAAATTGTGCCGATTTGCATACCCGCTGCTCAAGCTCATTGCCCGACAGCCCCATGTTGCGCGGACCGAAAGCTATATCCTCGCGCACTGTCTCCGCAAACAGCTGATATTCGGGGTACTGCATTACAAGTCCCGCCTTGAATCTGACATCACGGATTTTCTTCGGCTCCGACCATATGTCCTTACCGTCAAGCATAACCTGACCGCAGTCCGGCTTCAAAAGACCGTTCAAAAGCTGAACAAGGGTTGATTTTCCGCTCCCCGTATGCCCGATAAGTCCCGTGATTCCCCCACCGTCGATTTTAAGTGAGATATTATCGAGTGCTTTCTGTGCGCTTGCGGTCCCTGAGTTGTATGTGTATGAAATATTTTTCAGTTCAACTGTTGCCATTCTTATTCTCCGCATTTGCAGATTTTTTCATAATAGCCTCGGTTATCACCTCAGCACATTCGTTTATATCAAAAATATCAAGAGGCACATCAAGTCCCGTTTCGCGCATCTTATACAGAAGCTCCGTCGTTTGCGGAACATCAAGCCCTACTTTCCACATTTTCTCGGGATCCCCGAATATTTCCGACGGGGAGCCATCACCGATTATTGTACCGCCGTTCATTACAATAATTCTGTCAGCCATAGCAGCCTCATTCATGTAATGCGTAATAAGAATTACCGTAATATGCTCCTCGACATTAAGCTTTTTTATGATAGCCATTACCTCTCGCCGCCCCATAGGATCAAGCATGGCGGTAGACTCATCGAATATTATACATCTGCGGCTCATCGCGATAACTCCGGCAATAGCCACTCTTTGCTTTTGTCCGCCCGACAAGCCGTACGACGGATGTCTGGCGTACCGTGTCATTCCGACAGCCTCAAGAGAAGCATCCACCCGGCGCCTGATTTCATCCGGAGGAAGTCCGAGATTTTCGCATCCGAAAGCCACATCCTCCTCAACGATAGTCGCAACTATTTGGTTGTCGGGATTTTGGAAAACCATACCGACATCACGTCTTGCCGACATAATATCGTCATCGGTTATATCGGATGCGGTCATTTCCTTGCCCGTTATCCAAAGCCTACCGGAATCAGGCAGATTTATCATGCAGAGCAGCTTGGCAAGCGTGGATTTGCCGCTTCCGTTGTGTCCGAGAATAGCGACAAACGAGCCCTCTTCCACCTCGAAAGATACATTTTTCAGCGCAGGAACGGGAAATTCGCCCTCAGCCGCAGGATAAGAGAAACATAAATTCTCCGCTTTAATTATTGATTTCATTTTTACATATCGGGATACAACACTCCCGCCTCCGAAAAAGGTTTTTGTACTCTGTCTTTCAGAAGGTCAGCCGCACGGAAGCTCCGCTCGGAAGCCACAGCGATGACGAAGAAACGGGAATACATGTTTCTCCGCACTCCGCTTTCACACGTTCACGAAGATGCTTCGGAAGACATTCGAGCACAATATACTGCATCACAGCAGGGGAAAGTCCCGTGGTATAGGAATTTATCAAAAAGAAAACGGGATTGTCGGAAAGAAGCCTTACCGCAAGTGAAATGAGCTCCGCCGCACATTCCTCAAGCTTCCATATTTCGCCGTTCGGACCTCTCCCATACGACGGCGGATCCATAACGATTCCGTCATATCGGTTTCCTCTCCGCAACTCCCTTTCAACGAATTTTTTACAATCATCAACAATATAGCGGCATGGGGCATCCGCAAGTCCCGACAGAGCCATATTTTCCTTTGCCGCCTGTGTCATACCCTTTGATGCATCAACATGGCAAACCGATGCCCCTGCCGCAGCGCAGGCAACGGTAGCTCCTCCCGTATACGCAAAAAGATTCAAAACACGCGGAGCTTCACCGCCTTTTGACAAGGCGGTTTTTATTGCCCCCGCCATGAAATCCCAATTGACTGCCTGCTCGGGAAAAAGCCCTGTGTGTTTAAATCCCATCGGACGCAGTCGGAACGTAAGTTTTCTTTCTTTTCCGTACGATATGCACCAGCTTTCGGGCATTTTATTCACTGTCCAAGAGCCTCCGCCCCCCTGCCTCTTGTACACACCGTGAGCCTGCCTCCAAAGAGGATTTTTACGTTCGGTGTTCCAAATAACCTGTGGGTCCGGGCGAACAAGAATGTATCTCCCCCATCTCTCAAGTCTTTCTCCACCGGAACAGTCTATAAGCTCATATTCATTCCATCCGTCTGCAATCCACATAGACGACCTGCTTTCATTTTTCAGTAATTTTCAAAAATTCACTTTTGTATGTCGCACGGCTTTTCCGTGCCGTTATCCTTATCCGAATTGAGGTATGTTTTTTTCACTGCATGCAATACGGAAGCATTTGCGCCTCCGAGCTTGCTCGCCCAAACAGAGCGGCTTCCGCGCCCCTCCTGCCCGATTTTCCCTGCCATTGTAGTCGGCTTATTGTAAAATTCCGCAAGCCTTGACGTGCCCGTATGAGCGTGGCATATTGCCGCGGCGAGCGCATCTGCGGTATCGTCGGGTTTTGGCTGCTCCTTAAGCCCGAGAAACATTGTAGTCATCTCGATAACCTGATGCTTGTCGGCTCTTCCGTACCCTACTACCGCCTGTTTAATCTGAAGAGGAGTGTATTCAAATACAGGCACATTGCCGGAGCGGCACGCGAGAATTATTACCCCTCTCGACTCGGCTACAATAATACCCGTTTTTTGGTTTGTGTTGAAAAAAAGCTCTTCTATCGCCGCCGCATTCGGATGATATTCCGAAATTACAGAGCACAGCTCACGATAAACCTCATAAAGTCTGTCCTCGGTTGACATTGAAGATGTCGTAGTTATAGCCCCGAAATCTATCGGGCGCGGCTTCGTACCTATCCCACCGTAATCAATTACGCCCCACCCGACGATTGCAATACCGGGATCCACTCCCAGAATTATCATAAGATACCCCAATTACATTAGTTGTAATAATATATTATATCACAGAAAAAGCGGCATGTCAAAACTGTTTGTGTAATTTTATATGAATAATCTGTGTATAAAAAAAATCACACCCTCAATGCGCGAAATTCAGTCAAAAAATTCGAGGTCTCGGGCAATGTCATTTAGATAAAGCATAGCAAGTTTAGATAAGCACATTTCGAAAAATTCCTCGATTGTCAAAAGCAATCAGTCGGAAATTGGAAGAAGAAAAATAAGGGTAAAGCTGAAGATTTACCCTTATCTAAACTTGTAACGATTTATTCAAACGACATTGCCATTCGGGAATATTTTTTCGGGGCTGTTCGCTTAACGCGACAGCCCCTTGATTTATTATTCTACGGTAACGGACTTTGCCAGATTACGGGGTTTATCCACGTCAAGTCCCCGTTTGCATGAGGTAAAATAAGCCAGAAGCTGCATGGGCAGGATGGCTAAAGCCGGGTAGAACAGCTCCTCAGTTTTCGGAAGAAAAATGACTTCATCCACCTCCTCTGCAATCTCTCTGTTTTCTTCATGGGTGATACACAGAACATAGGCCCCTCTTGCCTTTACCTCTTTAATATTACTGAGCATTTTGGCACTTGTCTGACCTTGCGTGGCCAATGCCAAAATAAAGGTTTCATTCTCAACCAGTGAAATGGTTCCGTGCTTCAATTCTCCTGCTGCATACGCCTCAGAATGAATATACGAAATTTCCTTCAGCTTCAAAGAACCTTCCACCGCTGAAAAATAATCAATTCCCCGTCCAATGAAAAACGCATGGTCTGCGGATTCCAATTTTTCGCTGATCCGTTCAATCTGCGCAGTATCCGAAAGCAGCTTCTTCATTTTTTCCGGTATTTGGCACAGCTCCTTTATCAGTCTGCCTTCTTCCTCTGCGGAAAGGCGTCCCTTCCTACGGGCAATGAATAGTGCAAGAAGAAATAGGACCTCAAGCTGGGCACTATACGCCTTTGTGGTTGCCACAGCGATTTCAGGTCCCGCATTGGTGTAAATCACATATTCCGACTCGCGGGCAATTGAGCTTCCACGGACATTGACAATAGAAACCGTTGTGGGCCCCAACTCTTTAGCATAGCGAAGGGCAGCCAGCGTATCGGAGGTTTCTCCGGACTGACTGATAAAGACCGCCAAATCCCCCTTCCCCGTCAGGGGCTGTTCATAGCGGAACTCCGATGCCAACTCCACGGATGTATCCACACCGGCTAGTTGTTCCAACAGATATTTTCCCACCATTCCTGCATGGCAGGCACTTCCGCAGGCCACAAGGTGGATCTTTTTCAGATTAGCAAAGAAATCCTCCCCCAAAGCAAGCTCATCAAAGCACACAGAACCCTTCCTGAACCGGGGTAAAACAGTTCTGGACACCGCCTCCGGCTGTTCCATGATTTCCTTGAGCATATAATGCGGATATCCTTCTTTTTCCGCAGAGGAAACATCCCAATCCACAGGAAAGGGATGTTTTTCCACCTGCCTTCTCTCACTGTCGAAAAAGCTAATCCGTTCCTTTTCAATTGCGGCGAATTCTCCCTGCTCCAGTGGATATAGTTCATCGGTATATGGCAGCAGAGCAGGAATATCAGATGCAATATAATTTTCCCCCTTTCCTCGACCCACAAGAAGGGGACTGTCTTTTCTTGCTGCGTAAATCACACCGGGGGTGTAACTGCTGACCACAGCAAGAGCATATGAACCCATCAGATGAGAGGCCACATCAAACAAGGTCTCCATCACATCCCCGTTGTACAGTGCCTGCATCAAAAGGGGAATGACCTCTGTATCCGTCTCCGACCGGAAGGAAAAACCCTTTTCTGTCAGCATTTGCCGGAGCTCTACATAATTTTCGATAATCCCGTTATGTACCACAGCAAATCTGCCGTCCGGTGAAAGGTGGGGGTGTGCATTTGCCTCAGATGGCACCCCATGAGTTGCCCACCGAGTATGACCGATTCCGCAACATCCTTTCTCTCTGTTGACGTCTACCTTTTCTCTCAGGCAGGACAGCTTTCCCTCCGCTTTGACTGTAACAAGCCGCTCTCCGTTTGCCACGCAGATTCCGGCAGAATCATAGCCACGGTATTCCAGTCTTTCCAAGCCGGAAATCAAAAAAGGTAATGCATCTTTTAGTCCTGTGTAACCCGCTATTCCGCACATACAAACCACCATCCTATGTCAATTGAAAATTTTTTATACGTTCCACAATATCATTTGTGCTTTTCACAATACACCCTGACGGCAACACACCTCTCAGGGAATTCAGAGGATAAACAGAGGTTCCCTTTCCAATAATTGTACCGGGGTTCAGCACGCATCCACAACCAATATCCGCCTGATCCCCAAGGATTGCACCGAGCTTTCTCATGCCGGTTTCATAGGAAATATCCCCCCGGATTACCACGTTTTTTCCATCCTGCTTCAGATTGGAGCATATGGCTCCTGCACCCATATGGGCACCGTTCCCAAGAACAGAATCGCCCACATAGTTATAATGGGGCAACTGCACGCCGTCCATGAGCATACAATTTTTCAACTCCGTGGAATTGCCGATCACACAGCCTTCCCCCGTAATCACATTCCCCCTGAGATACGCTCCCGGGCGAATGGTACTTCTTCCTCCAATCACAGCCCAGCCTTCGATTACTGCTGTTGAAGCAATGGACACCCCTTCTCCGATATAGACAGTTTCAGAGATCCTTGTGAAGCCCTCTAATCCGCCTTCACATATCTGTCGGATATAGTTGCCTATCTTCGGTATAATTTCCCAAGGATACACGCTGTCAGCAATCACAGGTTGCAAATAATTTCTTCTGCATTCAAATAAGTCAACTGTCCGTACCGACCGAATCACAAACGTATCCCCTTTCCTGCATTGTATGAGCAATATGCTCCGCATATTCCACACACTTTTGTTCATCTTCGCATTCCACCATAATACGAACCACAGGCTCTGTTCCGCTGGGGCGAAGGAGCACCCGCCCCCTGCCGTCAATCTTCTGCTCCACTTCCCTCAAAGCGCTTTTGACTTCCCCATCGGAAACAGCTGCGCTTTTGTCCTTTACCCGAACATTTTTCGTAAATTGAGGATACAGCGTCAGATTCCCTGTCAGCTTGGAAAGGGAAGTTTTTCTGTCGCAGACCTCCTCCGCAATCATGATGGCAGTGAGCAGCCCATCTCCCGTGGTAGCATATTTTTTCAGAATAATATGCCCGGACTGTTCACCGCCCAGACTGTAATCCTTCTGCTGCATCCGTTCGTAGATGAAGCGGTCCCCGACTGTGGTGGTCTCGCACTTGATACCGACCTGCTTCAATGCAGACAGCAGACCACTGTTGGACATAACCGTTGCCACAACCGTATTGCCGTTCAGGATTCCTCTCTCCTTCAGGCGCAGACCCAAAATATACAGAATGGCATCCCCATCCAGTACTCTGCCGTTTTCATCCACAGCAATGCATCGGTCCGCATCTCCGTCAAAGGCGAAGCCCATGTCCAAATGCTCATCCTTCACCACCCGACACAGGTTTTCAATATGGGTTGACCCACAGTTTTTGTTGATATTCACACCGTTTGGTTCATCATTGATAACGGTGATATGGGCACCCAACGCACCAAACAACGCCTTGGCAAGCATCCAGGATGCCCCATTTGCACAGTCCAGACCGATGCGGAGGTTTTTGTAGGAATGTGAGGCAAGTGAAATCAGATAACCGAGATAGCGGTTTCTACCGGATACATAGTCCACAATACAACCAAGTCTCTCCCCGTGAGCGAGAGGAAGGTCATCACCGGAAACGCCAAGTGCTTCCAAATTACCATCTATGTATGCCTCAATGAGTGCAGTGCTCCGGTCGTCCATCTTTTCTCCATATTTATTGATTACCTTGATACCATTATCGTGATAAGGATTATGGGATGCAGTAATCATGATGCCGCAGTCAAACTCGTCCCGAAGTGTTACATAGGAAACACTGGGAGTTGTCGTAACATGAAGCATTTAGGCATCGGCACCTGAAGCGGTAATCCCGGCAACAATGGAGTATTCTAACATATAGCTTGAACGTCGGGTATCCTTTCCCACAACGATACGGGGGCGGTAACCTGATTTGGTACACCCCGACAGCTCATTTGAAAAATACCATCCCAGAAACCGTCCTACCTGATAGGCCTGAAAGGAGGTCAATGTTACATTTGCCTCACCCCGAAAGCCGTCCGTTTCAAAATATTTATTCTTGTTTTTGGTATTGGGCAGCTCACGGTTGATGATGATTTTATCCATCAAAAGTTCATCGGCTGATATATGAAAAAGACGGCATAAAAGCAGCACCTTGTCAATCTGAGGCATGGCTTGATCCATCTCCCATTTGGACACAGCCTGCCTGGATACCAAAAGCTGCTCCGCAAACTGCTCCTGGGACAGACCTGCCACCCCTCTTAAATGTGCTATTTTCTCACCTATGGTCATAATTTCCCCCATTTATGATAAATTTGCTCTTCTCTTTACTCTATATTATATGTGCCATCCCACAGAAAGTCAAGCAAGTCTGAATAGCATTTTTCGCCACGTTTAGTTGCATTATTTCTTAAAAATCCTTTATAAGCACAAAAACTGCCGAATTAACCGACGTTTTTTGTCAACTTTATTTACGAAAAAATAATCAAGCAAGCAAGACTCCCCCGCGCATAGAAATAAGCAGTTTCAGCATAGTTTCAATGTCAAGCTTGCGTTTTGCGAAAAAAACAAGCAACAATTTGTAAATTTAAGCTGACGGATGCGGAAAATCACAGAAAAGCAAAAGGAGCAAATCTGCGGATTTGCTCCTTTTGTTAATGACATTGGGTGTCGGATGTGACTTTTATATATTATGTATTTTTCAGTCTCGGTTTATATTTATACCATTCTTCTTATATTTATGCCATTCTTCCGTATTTTGATTTTCGAAACGACAGCCGCAAGAAGCGGAACCCCGACAGCACTTTCAATAATTTCAGGAATCATATAAGTTCCGTTGTAAATTAATGAGAATGTCCACTGCGGATACAGATTGACGATATGCTCAGGGTCATCGGCATACCACTCCAAATCAAGAGCATACCAAATTACAGCGCCCGATACTATATGGCAGGCAAATCGCGCGAAGGTCACGAGAAGAGTTCCGAGCAAAGCGGCAATCATCGTATTCACACGCTCGTTCTTTGTAAATTTCACGTTTCTGAATATTCCTCCGAAGCCGAGCAAAGTAAAAGGAAGCAGATAATCAAAAACAATGCAGAGGACCTTGCCCATAAAATCGGGAACCCACCCGACATTCGAAAGCCCCAGCACAAGCTGTATCACGGAGTGAACAAAGCCCGTAACAAGTCCGATTTTAACCCCATGTCTCATGGAAACAATTATAATCGGTGCCATCGACAGCAGGGTTACAGAGCCTCCAAAAGGCCCCTCATACACCTTAATCATGCTGAGCACGGTCGCGAGAGCAATCATAAGTGCGCATTCGGTCAGAATATGCAGCTCAATCGCGATTTTTTTTGATTCTTTTGACATTTTAAAAAACGTCCTTTCATAAAATATTTTTGAACAAGACGCCAAAGACAAAAATCCCGCAGTAAACAACTGCGGGATTGCGTATCGAGTCATATTTTTTCCGAATTTCTTCGTACAAATTCTCCCTACGCCGGTATTATCCGTATCAGGTTTAAAGGGTTCGGTCGAAACCGTCTCAGCCGAGTGGCACCCCCGCGTTTGTTCGGTGGTATTATATCACAACAGGCCGACGTTGTCAAGCTAAATCTGTCGGTATTTGATGTTTTCTGTAATTACGACAAAATCTCAGCAAAACATATCTTATGTTTTGAATATTTTTAATCGAAATGCGTGTATTTATTCATCCGTGCTGTTTTTAGAATGAACAGATTTCACCTTAACGCGGCATGACAGCCAAACTACAACTGTGGCAGGTATACCGATTGTCATAAGAAGCCACATGTTATACTTCCGACATATGAAGCAAATGAGAAATAAAATACTCCAAACAAGGGCACTTACCGTCAGGCAATTCCATTTTCTTTTCCCCCAAAGTGAATTGAAAATCACAAGAAGAAGAGCCGTGAGCGGAAGAGCCGCGGCAAAAGGAAGCGTAAATTCCACATTGCAAAGTTTTACTATAACGTATACCGCAACAGCCAAAAGCCAAACTCCGGTGATTGCCAACAACACAATAGCTCTGTGATTTACTATGTAATCTTCATTTTTGACGACAGACGTCACCGATTCATGAGCTTCAATCTCGGATGAATCGTGTTTTTCGTGAAGAAGATAGTCAACCGTAACTCCGAACAAATCGGAGATTTTTTTCAAACAAATAATATCCGGAATGCCCTCGGAGCGCTCCCATTTCGATACGCTCTTATCCGAATAGCCGAGCTTTTCGGCAAGTACCGCCTGAGTCATTCCGTGTGAACGTCTGAGCTCCGTTATGTTTTTGGCAATTACACCTACAAGATCATCTCGTTCCATAATATCCTCTTTTCAAACATATAAACAGTATTCCATAACCGCATGTTTACTCTCTACCATCGGTAGAATCGCACCGCACGAGGCGGTTTTACTCCACCGAAAAGAGATTTCGCCCATAATATCCTCTATCCTTACGCCACCCCTGAATAATAGACACATCTATACCTTCCGTGGGTTGAATAAAATCCATTCCACTTATATAATAATAACACAAAGCAAAGCAAAACAAAAGGTGAAGAAAATGAAGCAAATATTAATTTTTGGTGACTCAATAATGCGCGGAGTATATTATTCCGAGGAAAACGGCAGGCATAAGCTGTTCGGAGAACGTTTTGCGGAACTTCGCAAAAAAGGTTACAACGTAAGCAACTGTTCGATAATGGGCGCTACTGTGACAACCGGAACGGAGCTTGTACGAAAACGTCTTACATCTCCGGCTTCGGATACAACCGTAATTTTCGAGTACGGCGGGAACGACTGTGATTTTCGTTGGGGGGATATTTCCGCCAATCCCAAAGGTGAATATTCTCCAAACACCCCTCTCAGCCGCTTTGTTTCTTTGTACGGAGAATGTATAGATTACGCAAAGAAAATGGGAGCCGCAGTCCGCATATGCAATCTTGTGCCGCTTGACTCCGAGCGTTATATGAAATGGATTTCAAGAAATCTGTCTACCGAAAATATTCTCTCATGGCTCGGAGACGAAAGTATGCTGTACCGCTGGCATGAATACTATAATCGTGCCGCAGAGCAGCTTGCCGCTTCTCTTTCATGCCCGCTCATTGATATTCGCACTCCGTTTCTTCTTTCGCATAATTATGCAAATCTTTTATCGGCTGACGGAATACACCCCACAATCGAAGGACACCGTGTGATAGATGCGCTCGTAACGGAGGCAATAGCGTAAAGTCACACTATCGTCAGAAAAGCTCAAAACCGTGACTTTAACCATGCGGTAAATTTAATATCTTTATATCATTTTGCGACATGTACTCGCATCTTTCAAAAGAATATGCAAGATGCAAAACATCCCCTCGGCTATTGAAATATTACCGCGGAAGCTTGCCGCAGCTGTCCACCGAAGCACATCTCATATGCTCATATCCGAAAGCTTGACACGGAATATTTTTATTTCCAATACGGATTATGATTTCCATTATTTTTTTGCCGAAAAGCTATTGACAAATTGTCTGAAAAGTGATATACTATCATAGTAGCAAGGAAAAGCCCAAAGGTGGGATAACGTGCCGGAGTGGCGGAATAGGCAGACGC
>JAZODB010000252.1:0-1526 GCA_045596785.1 Eubacteriales bacterium | reverse complement strand
GATATCAAGCTGCCGGGGCTCCACAACACAGCGAACTACATGACCGCGATTGCAATAACTCATGGTCGCGTTTCAGCAGAAGAAATCAAAAAAATCGCCCAAAGCTTCGGCGGAGTTGAACACAGACTTGAGTTTGTGCGCGAATTTGAAGGAGTCACATATATTAACAGTTCAATCGACTCATCCCCAACAAGAACTGCGGCGGCACTCGGAGCGATATCCGACCGCCCCGTAGTATTAATTGCGGGAGGCTACGACAAGCACATCCCATACAAACCACTCGCAGATGCGATATTCTCATCCTCAACCCGCGCGGCAATCCTCACGGGAGCGACTGCGGATGCGATTTTCGATGCGCTGACCGCTCATCCGATTTACAAAAAACGGATAGCGGATGGCTTTACCGTAATAAAAAATCCCTCGTTCGACGGTGCTGTGGAAGACGCACGTCAAACCGCACGACCGGGAGATACGGTAATTCTCTCCCCCGCTTCCGCTTCTTTCGATTCATTCCCTAATTTTGAAGTCCGCGGAAAGCATTTCAAAGAGCTTATAAACAGCTTTAAATAAAAAGGAGACTCAAATGCTCGACTATACCGAAACTCTGCGAAGTCTGTGCTCCGTAATGTCCGTGTCAGGATGCGAGCTTAACGGACTGAGCTTGATAAAAGAAAGTTTTTCCCATATTTTTGACGAAATATCCGCAGATGCATCCGGGAATATTATTCTTTTCAAAAAAGCCGCGAAGGAAAACGTGGCACGCATTATGCTTGACGCTCACTTTGATGAGGTTGGTATGCTTGTATCGGGAATCACAGACGAGGGATTTCTCCGAGTTGCTCCCGTAGGCGGAATCGACCGAAATCTGCTTCCTGCCGCCGAAGTCTTGGTTTACGGTGAAGAAACGTTGTTCGGAATCATTACATGTTCACCGGCGCATCTTCCCGAACCGAAAAACAAATCCTCCGTTCCCGAGTGGAGCGAAATTTTGATTGATATCGGTTATACAAAAAAGGAAGCGGAAAAGCTCGCACCAATCGGAGCACCGATAAAATACCGCTATCCCGGAGACACGCTTCTCGGAAACCGAATCACGGGACGCGGATTTGACGACAAGGCCTGCGCCGCCGCACTCATCTGCGCCATTGAAAAAGTCCCAACAGAGGAGCTTGCAAACGATGTCTATATAACGCTGTCATCGGGCGAAGAAACGGGAAGAGGGGGAGCCGCATGTGCCGCATGGAGCATAAACCCCGATTACGCCATTGTAACGGATGTAAACTTCGCTCTCACCCCCGGAGTCTCGCCCGAAGAGGGCGGAAAGCTCGGCGGAGGACCTATGATATCGCTGTCAGCTGTCACCGACCGACAGCTGACACAAAAAATCCTGAGCATAGCAAAGGAGCACAAAATAGAAGTAACTGCCGTCGTGGAAGCTACCTCAACCGGAACAAATTCATCCTGCGTTTCTTTCGCACGCGAGGGCATCCCGACCGCTGTTGTCAGTCTTCCGCTTGCGGGGATGC
>JAZODB010000251.1:0-2512 GCA_045596785.1 Eubacteriales bacterium | reverse complement strand
TTGGCCTCCGACTTTGTAACGTGGGTTATATTCCTTATCGGGACTTTGATTCAGAAAATAATCAATTCGGCGACGCAGGAATAGTCGCTTTTCAAAAAACAAAACGGGGTTGTCGCATTAAGGATAATTTATCCAAAAATGCGACAACCCCGTTTTTTTATACATAATTATGTTCTGCGCAGAAACTCCTCAAGCATAGTGCATCGGTAGTTGTGATGCTCGCTTTCCGTCATTTTTTGGAGTATCGACATTTTGCCCACAAGAATCACCATCTCCGATGCTCTCGTTACTGCGGTGTAAAGTAAATTCCTTGACATCAGCATTGGTGCGCATGAATACAGCGGAATAATGACCACGGGGTATTCGCTTCCCTGGCTTTTGTGTACCGTGATGGCGTATGCATGGTCTGTTTCGTCGAGCTGAGTAAAATCGAGGGTACAGCGACGCTCGTCGAACTGTATTGTTACGGTGTTTTCCTCGTTATCGACGCAAACGATATCCCCTATATCGCCGTTGTATATTCCCATTCCCTGTCTTCCGTCATCGGTTTCCCACTCGATTGAGTAGTTGTTTTTTGTTTGCATTATGCGATCGCCCTCGCGGAAAACTATACTGCGGCTTTTCTTTTCGGATTTAAGCGGAGACGGCGGATTCAGTGCTTCCTGCAAGCCTTCATTAAGCAGATCTGTGCCCGACAAGCCTTTGCGCGACGGGGTGATTACCTGAATTTTTCGCACGATATCCGCTCCGTATGAGCGCGGCAGGCGATTTTTTACCAAATCTATCACCGTTGCCGAGATTGACTCCTCGCTTTCGCGCTTGAGAAAGAAGAAATCCGCATCTTTTCGGTCGGTGTCGGGAAGTAGACCCTCATTTATTCGGTGCGCGTTTGTTATTATAAGGCTTTTTTCAGCTTGACGGAAAATTTCGGTAAGGCGGATTACCGTGAATTTTTCGGATGCGATAATATCTCCGAGCACGTTTCCCGCGCCGACGGATGGGAGCTGGTCCGAATCCCCTATCAGAATGAGCCGTGAGCCGTTTTTCGCGGCGCGCAGGAGAGCCGCCATAAGCTCTGTGTCAATCATGGAGGCTTCGTCGATAATCAGCACATCCGCTTCGAGAGTGTTGTTTTCGTCGCGGAGAAATTTGTTTCCGCTTTCATCCGCAAAATCCATTTCAAGCAAGCGGTGTATGGTTTTTGCTTCATGCGATGTGGCTTCGCTCATGCGTTTTGCCGCACGTCCTGTTGGGGCGGCAAGCGCAATGTTCAAGCCGAGTGATGAGAAAATTGAAATCAGCCCTTTGATTATCGTGGTTTTTCCGGTTCCGGGCCCCCCCGTCAGTATCATCACGCCGTAGGTCATTGCCGCAACCAAGGCTCGTGTCTGCGAAACTGCGTATTCTATTCCCACGGCGGCTTCGCATTTCTCTACCATGAGCCTCATGTCGTGCGCGTCCATTCGCGGACACATCGAGGCGAGCTTTGTAAGCTTTTCTGAAATATACACCTCTGCGTTATATATATCGCGGTCGAAAATGTATTCACATTCGTTGCGGCGCACCGCCGCGAGTGTGCTGTCCGATATCCCTTCCGTGATGCATTTTTCGACAGCATCGGCGTACTTGATATCTCCGCAAAACAGCAATTCCACAGCACATCGCAAAAGCTCGGAGTGAGGTATGCAGGTGTGTCCGGATTTCATCGATTCGTGGCGCAAAATATACACAAGTCCGTGTGAAATTCTGTCGTCGGAGTCGGGCTCTATTCCTATGCTCATCGCGATTTGGTCGGCGCGGCTGAAGCTTATTCCCCAAAAATCCTCGCAGAGCCTGTACGGATTTCGTCTTATTTTGTCAACTGATGCGCTGCCCCATTTTTTATAGATTTTCATGGCTGTCTGCGGCGTAAAGTAGTCGCGGCAGAACATCATGACAGCGCGTGCTCCTGAGATTGACTTGAAGTTTTCCGAAATTGTTTCCGATTTTTTCGGCGTGATTCCCGATATATTGCAGAGCCATTCCGGGTGGCTCTCAATCACATCAAAAGAGTCTGTGCCGAATTTTTCGACGATTTTTTGTGCGGTTTTCGGACCGATTCCCTTTACCGCACCGGAGGCGAGGTATCGAAGGATATCTCCCTCTTCGGCAGGCAGCGTTTTTTCGTAGGATTCCGCTTTAAACTGCCTTCCGTATACTTGGTGGTTGGTCCATTTTCCCGAAGCTGTTATTTTATCTCCCTCGGTGAGGTAGGGGATTATTCCCGTGACGACGATTGGGTCTCCGTCGGAGCTTTCGATTTCGCAGACGGTGTAGCCGTTTTCTTCGTTTTGGTAAATTATTGAATCGACGATGCCGGATACAAATTCAGCTTCGGCGTTTGTGCCGATTGTTTTATCGAATGATTCGTTGTACAAGCTTCGCCTCCCAAGTTGAAGATAATTGCGGTATTAATAATTAAATGCGGCTTTTATTTTTTCGGAGAAGTCCACAGCCTCCCACGGTGCCGACA
>JAZODB010000250.1:0-1670 GCA_045596785.1 Eubacteriales bacterium | reverse complement strand
AAATATTGCGGAGGAGATATGATTTCCGTCTGCGAGAAATATTTTGATATTGTCTCAAGGGTTTATGAGAAAACGCATTGCGACATTATCGGGCATTTTGACCTCATAACGAAATATAACGAGCGAGAGAGAATCATCGACACGGAAAACCCGCGGTATATCGCCGCATGGAAGAAAGCCGTCGATGCGCTCATTCCCGCAGGTGTCCCGTTTGAGATAAACCTCGGCGCAATATTCCGCGGAATGAGAACGACTCCGTATCCGTCGGTTGAGCAGATTAAATATATCGCATCGCGCGGGGGCAAATTCATCCTCACGAGCGACAGCCACAGCGCAGATACCGTCGCTCTCGATTTTCCGAAGTGGAAAGCGTGGGCGGAGGCTCTCGGCGCAGAGTTTGTTGAACTGTAAAATCAAATGATATAAAGTAAGGACTCCCGTATCGCTCGACGGCGATATGGGAGTCTTAATATATTACCCAACTTCTGTTGTGTCATCCCAAGCGGTGTTGTAATGAATAATTGAGGCGGTTTGGTCGATTGACTTTACTGTGGATGCTGTGATAAGATAAAAAAGGAGGTGCGGGTGATGAGAAAATTTTTTCTTTCGGCGTTTTCTGTTATACTGATACTGCTTCTGCTGATTTTGTGCACGACTTTCCGAAAATATGATGAAGCAATCTTCCCTTACTACGACTATGAAACGGGCCTTTACGGATATTGCACAGAGGATGGAGAAATACGCATTCCTCCGCGCTTTACGCTTGCAGGGACATTCTCCGAAAACGGACTCGCTCCGGCAAAAAGCCCGCAATATCCCGACGGATATGTCAACATGCCGTGGCTTTGGGGATATATTGACAAGACGGGAGAATATGTCATCGAGCGCAAAGAATACATCAACGGTGAGCCGTTTGGCGAACGGGACGTTGTGCGGGTAAGCACATATGACAACAAATGGGGACTTATGAACTCACACGGAGATATAGTTGCCAATCTTGAGTATGTTTATATATTCGAGTTTTCCGAAAACGGACTTGCTACCGTTGTTACAGAAGACGGAAACTACGGATGTATAAATGAAAAGGGTGAGCTTGTAATCGAACCGAGCTTTGACTATATATCACTGTTCGGTAAAAACGGACTTGCGCCTGCGTCTGTTGACGGAAAATACGGATATATAAACGAAAATGGCGAATATGTAATCGAGCCTCAGTTTGACAATGCGTACATCTTCTGTGACGACGGGCTTGCACGTGCGGCAATCGGAACAGAACGCGACCAAAGATGGGGATTTATAGACGACACGGGTAAATTCGTTATTGAGCCTTCGTTTAAATGGGTTGAGGATTTTGCAGACAACGGACTTGCGCGGTTTGATGACAGTGAACAGTATGTTGAGTTTAATGAAATGTATTTGTACGGAAAGACGGGGTATATAAACAGACTCGGTGAGGTTGTAATCAAACCGCAATTTGACTTTGCATACGGCTTCTCCGAAAACGGGCTTGCGGCTGCCGAATCCGGGTATATGAATTGGGGCTTTATAAACGCAGAAGGAAAGTTCGTGATTGACGCGAAATTCTATCAGGTAAACTACAATTCGTTTGAGAACTGCGGTCTTGCCGCCGTCTCCGAGATGAGCGAAAGTCGGATCGTAGCCATGTCGTT
>JAZODB010000249.1:0-1781 GCA_045596785.1 Eubacteriales bacterium | reverse complement strand
ATATCATTTGCTGTGACCTCCGATTGTGATTTTGTTCGGAATTTGGTCCGCACATATTTCAACTTCAATTTTCTTTGCATCTTCTTTCCGAAGAGTAAGCTCATATCCTCGAATATGTATTTCTATGGGATCGCCCATCGGAGCAACTTTTTGCAGTGTAACTCTGGTTTTCGGAATCAAGCCCATGTCGAGAAGACGATACCTGAGAGCACCTTCTCCGCCCACTGTTTTTATAGTTGCGGAGCTTCCTATTGAAAGTTCATCAAGAGTCATTTTTCAAATTCCTCCGTTTGTGCAAGATATTTTTATGCATATATGTTAGCATAAACTAACTGATTTGTCAATACCAAAAATACAAAGAAATCGAAAAAGCATCGAATTATATTCGATGCTTTTTCGGATCACGGAAGTTAGTGAAAACCGCGCAGCTTATAAGAGAAAGTAACATGCTTGTGTCGGAATTTCTCGAATTGCCGATGAGCTTTTGCTTATTATCTCAGCTTTTCGAGCAGCGTTTTGTAATAATATGCAAGCTTTTTATCGAGGTAATAATCTACCACCGCATCGGAAATCTGCGGCCATCCGTCAATAAGATTCAACCAGATAATGCCTGTTGCGACGCCATTTTGTGATTCTGAAGCGTTCAATCAAAACCACCGGCTTAGCCGGTGGTTTTGATTGCTTTTACGAAAATATTTTGAGAAAATTATTGCTTACACGACTTGTTCGCATTTCAGTATTGGATATGTGTCTTAAATTTCCATGTCACACTCAGCTTTGCTGAAATGGCTTGTTTATCTCATACGTGAATGATTGAACTTCCCCTAAAGAACTGATGTCACAAATGAATGCGTCAAAATATTTGCGTGCCTCTTTCTCGGCATCTTTCAGCTCCTTGGGTACATCCCATGCGAAAGTTGTTGCTCCGAGGATACGGTTAAGACGAAATGGGATTTTTTTGTAGTCTGACATTTTGTATGCTACAAAATCAGGCTTCGCAAGAAAATTCCACATTAAATTTTCAAGCGTAAGAGCGATGATTTTTCTTCCTTTTCCGCCGACTTTGCCAAATTTAAATGACAGAATTCCGCGCGGAGTTGATTTATCGAGTTTTTTGTATTTGCGAACGAACATCGGATTGAATGATTCTATTGCGTAAAGTCCGTCGTAGTTCTTCATGGTTTCGTATAGCTTTGCAGGCAGCTCCCACACCGCATCAAGTGCATTTTTCATTTCTATTAACAGCGGGACCCGACCGTCGATAAGCTCTAAAACCTCGGTAAGCTTCGGAATCTTTTCATCTGTGCCAAGCAAGCGCATGTTTAAAAGCTCGTTATATGTTACATCTATTAAAAGACGCTTATCTCCGCAAAGTCGTGAAAGATCGTCATCGTGAAACACGACCAATTGTCTGTCCTTTGTAAATTGAACATCAAGCTCAATTCCGCAGTTCGCATCAATTGCATTACTGAACGCCGACATTGAGTTTTCAGGGACTTTGATATTGTCGTGAATACCGCGATGCGCTACCGGGCATGAACAAAACGGTTTCATTTTGCGCCCCCCTCTTATTCGGGGACATATCAAGAAAAAGTATACACCGAAAATTGCAAAAAATATTTTAATCATTTTTATGTATATATTATTCGAGTCCGATGGACTTAAGAAAAATGTAGCTCTTTTTCAAACATTCAAACGGGTCCTCATCGTAACATTTAATTTATCTTGTTCGACAAATTCGATTTTAGTTCCTGCATCTATGAAAGCCTCGGTAATCTTCT
>JAZODB010000248.1:0-3134 GCA_045596785.1 Eubacteriales bacterium | reverse complement strand
TGGCTCTCGCCGCTAAACCGTTCCAATCATTTATCAATCCCGACGACCGACTTTTCTCGTCAGCGGGAAATATGCCGAAGCGGATTTGCGAATATTGCTCAAAAACGGGACAGCATGTTCCTGAAAATGTCGGCGAGATAGTTCGCTGTATTTTTGAGTCGCTTGCATTGCGTTATCGCTGGACTGCGGAAAAGCTTGAAGAGCTTACAGGAAGATATTATCCGGTTATCAACATTGTCGGCGGAGGAACAAAAGAGGAGATGCTTTCGCAATTTACTGCCGATGCATCCCATAAAACAGTATGCGCGGGACCTGTTGAAGCCACAACTCTCGGAAACATTGCAATGCAGTGTATCGCGTCGGGTGAAATTGAAGATATGTGGGCGGCGCGCCGTATAATACGTGACTCATTTGATATTGTTGAGTATAAGCCCAACTCTGAAACGGCATCGGCTTGGGACGATGCATATGAGAAGTTCCTCTCTGTGACAGGGGAAAAATAAGGATAAATTCATAATTTGTTTGCATATGCAAGGGAAGCATATGCAAAATACGGCGTGGATGTCGATGAGGCTATGAAATATGTTGCGAAAACGGCTTCGGGCTTGGTTTATAATCCGACATTTTTCTCTCACCCATTGTCAGCTGACGGTGACTTCACAAGTCGGCTTGCATATCTTGAGGAAATCAAAACGCTTCCGTTTGGAATAGTTTGGGACGCATACTGCGAGCGGCAAAATGTTCCGACTGGCGATGCTTGGCTGACCGAAGCAAAAAATACGAGGTGGAAGTGACGCTTCACAGATAAACTTTCATTTTATTGTACTAAAAACTGATTCAACGCGGGTTCATTATAATGATTTTTAAAATAACACGAAAAGCAATTGCCTTGATTTTTGTTTTTACGCTTCTTGTGACTTTTGTTTCATGTTCAAGTGCCGAAGACAAAATCAGTGACAACAGTACGCCCCATAAAGAACATGTGAATACATTGTCAGCAATTCCGTCAATAGGGATCGGCAGAGAAGATTCAACGGTTGCTGAAATGGCAGACGAGAAAATGTTTGTGGTTTGTATTGATCCGGGGCACGGATTCCTTGACGGAGGGTGCGGAGAAGGGTATTTCACGGATGGTTTGTATGAAAAAGATATTACCCTTGCGGTTGCGAAAAAACTCAATGAGGAGCTTGAAAATCTCGGCTTCAAAACAATCATGACGCATGACGGAGAGACATTTCCCAAAAGTGCCGTAGACGACGGAAACATGAAATTCAATCCCAATGAAAGAGTTTCATATATAAATACGCTCGATATAGATTACTTGATATCAATTCACGTTAATTCATATGATGCAGATACGTCGATTTCCGGTATGAGAATCTATTTTAAGGATACAGCGAAAAAAACGTCGGAAATTTCGGGTATTGTTGCTGACAGCCTCAAATTGGCTGTCGGAAATCAGTTTCCGGATTCCAAAGAGCCAACCGTTGTAGACCACACAAACGATACCTCATTTGCGATTATTCGCGAGACGGTTGCGCCTGCATCTCTCGTGGAAATAGGATTTGTGACAAATGCGGCGGATGCTGAGAACATGGCAGATGATGAATGGCAGACAAAACTCGCCGAGGCACTTGCATCCGGAATAAACGACTATTACGTAGAATATGAGGGCGGTGAATAATTTGGCGGAGAATCTGCTGTATAGCGTCAATGCTGTAATTCCGATATTTATTCTTGCCATTTTGGGAGCATTGCTCAGGAAGCTCGGAAAGATTTCCGATGCATTTATCGATACGGCGGATTGGATAGTTTTCAGACTCGCACTTCCCGTCATGCTTTTTATGGAAGTAGCCTCATGCAGTCTATCTGAAAACCTTGATTTGGAATTAATATTATTTCTCGTAATATCGGTTACCGCGGGTTTTTTGCTTGTAGCGGTGTTGTCTTTGATTTTCATACGGGACAATACAAAGCACGGTGCATTCATACAAGGAGCTTGCAGATCAAACTTTGCGATTTTAGGCGTGCCGCTTGCTGTAAATATGTTCGGTGATGTTGGCGGGCAGGCAATAGCTCTTTCGATGCCGTTTGTGATTATTATGTTCAACACGTATTCTGTCGTTATTTTGTCGGTTTTCTCCAACAAATCCGAGCATAAGCTTAATAAAAAATCAGTAATGGGCATTTTGAAAAATATTGCTACAAATCCTCTTATTATCGCAGTTGTTGTCGGCGTTTTGTTTATACTGTTCGATTGGCAAATCCCGACTGCTGTCGATAAAACGCTGTCATATGTTTCGAATCTCACGACTCCTCTTGCATTAATCAGCCTTGGTGCCGGGTTCAGAGCGGAGGGACTTCACGGAAGAATTGTATATGCTGTTGTCGCAGCTATATGCAAAACCGTCGCGCTCCCCGCTGTAATGCTTACTATTGCGGGTCTTATAGGACTGCGCGGACCGTCACTCGGAGTTATACTTATTTGTTTTGGTGCTCCTTCTGCTGTGTCAAGCTACATTATGTCAAAAAAAATGAATAACGACCATGAGCTTTCGTTGCAGATACTTCTGCTCTCGACTTTGATGTGTGCATTTACAATATTTATAGGTATTTTTATACTTAAATCTTTGTCATTAATTTAAAGAGTAGAGATGAAAAATGATTAACCCGGAAAAAGAAATCAGAGAGCAACCCCAAACCCTTAAGAATGTTATTGACATCAATTTGCCGATTACCACCTATTCTGCGGATGCGGACTTGAATCAAGTATTGCCGCAACAAAAACATTCACAGCGCAGAAGATGATTCTCGGAATGATGGCAGCCGTATGGGCCGAAAATGAAGCTCTGCTTGATGAATTCAGAGGAGTATCCTAAAAAATAACCGAGCTGTTTGAGACAAAATTCGACGAAATCATGGCTTTTGCCGATAAATATCAAAACATAGAGGGTGCAATTCTTTTGGGACGCGGAGTATCATATTGCATTGCACTCGAAGGTTCACTCAAGATGCTTGAGACCAACAAGATAAAAGTTAAGGGGTATCCTATCTCAGACTTCCATCACGGTCCTATTGCACAGGTAAAGAACGGTGACCTTGTGTTTGTACTTTCTCCCAAAGGAAAAACCGCC
>JAZODB010000247.1:0-7248 GCA_045596785.1 Eubacteriales bacterium | reverse complement strand
GTTGTTAAGGAGCTTCTTGAAAATGCTCTCGATGCAGGCGGAAATTCTATCACAATAGAAATCAGGCGCGGTGGGATATCGTTTATCCGCGTATCCGACAACGGATGCGGAATGGACACCGAAGACCTTCCCGTGGCTCTTCTTCGTCATGCCACAAGTAAAATAAAAAACGCCGATGACCTTGACGGAATTTCCACTCTCGGTTTCCGCGGAGAAGCACTTGCGGCAATCGCTGCTGTTTCTCGAATTAAAATTTACTCAAAAGTTCCCGGCGCAAAAATGGGGGCACTTCTTGAAGCTGACGGGGGTGAAATCACCTCAATTATCGACACAGGCTGTGCCGACGGTACAACGGTTATTGTGGAAGACTTATTTCACAACGTACCTGCAAGGCGAAAGTTCTTAAAAAAAGACTCAACCGAAGCTATTTCAGTCGGTGCGACAGTAGAGAAAATAGCCTTGTCTCGCTCAGACGTGTCTTTCAAATACATCTCCGACGGAGAAGTTAAATTTATGACTTCCGGGAAAGGCGACCTTAACGAAACCGTATGGGCACTTTACGGCAGGGATACAGCAAAGCGGTCTCTTAAAGTTGACCGCGAAGAAAACGGAATCAGAGTAACCGGATACACTTCGGAATCGGATTTGCACCGTTCAAATCGAAATATGGAAAATTTCTTCATAAACGGCAGATATGTAAAAAGTAAAACTGCTGCCGCCGCCGTTGAACAGGCGTATTCCTCAAAAATACCTCACAACAAATTTCCGTTCTGCGTGCTGAATATTGAACTGAATCCTGCGGCTGTTGACGTAAATGTTCACCCCTCCAAGCTTGAAGTAAAATTTGCTAACGAAAAGCTCATTTTTGACGCTGTATACTACGCTGTAATTTCCGCGCTCGAATCAGACGCCAAGCGCCCTGAGCTTAAGCTTCCGAAAGCCTCCGAATTATCAAACGCATTCGCTCCGCTCGACACAAAAAACAGGCGTGCCGAGCAGATAAAGCTTGAAAAAAACGAGAAACAGCACTCTTTCGCGCGCGCCGAGATGCTTGATGAAATCAACGCAAAGTATTCGGAATACGTATCCTCCCCCGAAAAGCTCCATCAAAGAGAGTCGGATAAAATACACAGCGAACCGATACACAGCAGTTACGACAGATTTGCTCACGAAGAAATCTCCGAACAGCTTCCGCGCCGAAATGTTGAGCCGCAAACCTCCGGGAAGCCGTACAATCAGCACATTACCGACACAGCAAAGAATCCATCCATCGTGACGCCGGCGGCATGTGTCGACGAAAAATCACATATATCTGCTCACGGGACTACTCAAAGCGCAGATAACAGCGTATATGTTCCCGATGAAATAAGTGCCTACGATATCCCTGTGTATACACTTATCGGAGAAGCATTCAACTGCTATGTAATCGTGCAAATAGATGATAGGTTGCTGATGATAGATAAGCATGCGGCTCACGAGCGAATAATCTTCGACGAACTGTGCAGAAACATGCAGCGCGCAATTTCCGGCAAAGAAAAAGGCGGTCAGCTTCTTCTCACACCGTATGAAATTACGCTTACCGCAGCAGAGTGCGATGCTATATCCGATTACAGCGAAAAAATCCATGCTCTCGGATTTGATTATACGATTGAAGCAAACGGAATTTCGTCGTATAAAATCAAAATTTCTCAAATTCCCGAAGCACTTGACGCGCCTTCGGCGGCTGAGCTTTTTAACATCCTTGCCACAAAGCTTTCAGATGTGACGGCAAGCGTCGAATCCGCCGCAGAAACGTTCTTCCAAACACGACTTTGGCAGGCATCCTGCAAAGCCGCTATAAAAGGAGGACGGATTTACGATATGGGGCATATACGTTGGATATGCGACAGGCTTCTGAAGAAGCCCGATTCGGACAATCAAGTTATCCGCACCTGTCCGCACGGACGCCCCGTTGCTTTCGAAATAAAGAAATCCTCCATAGACCGTCAATTTTCAAGACTTCTATAAGCACAGAAATTACGAAATTGACCGCCAATTCTCCAGACTTCTATAAGCACAGAAATCACGAAATTGACCGCCAATTTTCAAGACTTCTATAAACACAGAAATTACGAAATTGACCGTCAATTCTCCAGACTTCTATAAGCACAGAAATTACGAAATTGACCGCCAATTTTCAAGGCTTTTACAGATACTCGCAAAATATAAACCAAAAACCAATTTATCCGAATGGAGTAAGTAATGTTTATTCTCGACAAAACAGATGAGCACAGCTCCGCACGACGCGGACGTCTCATAACACCTCATGGGATTATTGAAACCCCTGTGTTCATGAATGTGGCGACCTGCGCCGCAATCAAAGGCGGTGTTTCCGCATTTGATTTGAAAGATGTCAATTGCCAAGTCATGCTCTCAAACACGTATCACCTCCACATACGCCCCGGCGACCGCCTCGTACACGACCAAGGCGGTCTGCAAAAATTCACAGGATGGGACCGTCCGACCCTGACAGACAGCGGAGGATTCCAAGTATTCTCTCTCGCAAGCCTGCGTAAAATAAAGGAGGAGGGTGTATACTTCGCCTCGCACATAGACGGACGACGCATTTTCATGGGCCCTGAGGAAAGTATGCGGATACAGTCAAACCTCGGCTCGACAATCGCCATGGCTTTTGACGAGTGTATAGAAAATCCCGCCGAATACAACTATACTCGCAACTCCTGCGACCGCACAACACGCTGGCTGAGACGTTGCAAGGAAGAGCTGTACCGTCTGTCACAGCTTGAAGATACGGTAAATCCGGGGCAGCTTCTGTTCGGAATAAACCAAGGAAGCACATACGCCGATCTCAGAGTACGCCATATGGAACAGATACGCGAGCTTGATACCGACGGATACGCTATCGGAGGTTTGGCTGTCGGCGAGGAAACCGAGGAGATGTACCGCATAATCGAAGCTGTCGAGCCATACATGCCCAAGGACAAGCCGAGATACCTTATGGGTGTGGGAACACCTCAGAATATCGTGGAAGGTGTACACCGCGGCATTGATTTCTTTGACTGTGTAATGCCATCAAGAAACGCACGTCACGGAAATCTGTTCACATGGAACGGGAAAATGAATCTCCTAAATGAAAAGTACATGAATGACTCACGTCCCATTGATGAAAACTGCGGATGCCCTGCTTGCAGAAACCACAGCAGAGCTTATATACGTCACCTGATAAAAGCAAAAGAAGCACTCGGCATGCGGCTCGCTGTACTGCACAATCTGTACTTCTACAATGACCTTACGAAAAAAATTCGCGAAGCTCTCGACGGTGACTACTATGAAAGCTTTTATCAAAAATATCGAATTCTGCTCGGCGAGCGAAATCCTGACTGAACATGATTGAAATTATAAATACATGCAATGAGCCGGCGTTCAATCTTGCCGCTGAAGAATACATGCTTTCGAGCTATAAAACCAAAGTAAGCTGCAGCTTATCGCAGTACACGAGGAAAACCGAAACATATGATATACATTAATTTGAAATCGAAAAAACAATTCGTCTTGCGGGAGGAGAGTTTAATATCGGGCTGACCGTACACCGCGGTATGATAACCGATTCGGGAATCCCCTGCGACTTCTTTGCCGGGGTTTCCGCGGAAGAAATCGCGGGGTCGTTAATCGGTGCCGAGTACACCCGCGAATCGGTCGCAAAAGCGCTCTCTCAATTCGACGGAATACTATTCAGAGCAAGCTCAACCGAGCTTACCGAAGGAATTTTCGCTTAACCTGAGAAATGCCTGTCAAAAGATAATATACAGCGGTGTTTCCATTACACCGCAAGTTACATTTTATTAAAAATCGGAGATTATCATGCAAATCCTTCTTGTTCTTTCAATCGCCATGCTCGCCGGACTCATGCTTTCGCGTCTCGCAAAGTTATGGAATCTCCCCGCAGTTACCGCATATCTCGTTGCGGGAATACTGATTGGTCCGTACTGTCTCGGACTTCTCGGAATACCCGGCATAGGATTCGTTTCATCCGAGGATGTAAGAAGCTACTCGCTTATATCGGAAGTCGCGCTCGGATTCATTGCTGTCGCAATGGGTAACGAATTTCGCTTAAGCGAGCTTAAAAAAATAGGTAAACAAGCAGTTGTTATCGCTGTATTTCAAGCTATCGTCGCAACCGCCGCAGTTGACGCCACCCTGTTCGGACTGCATCTTATAATGCCCGACAAGCTTCCCCTGTCGTGTGTACTTACCCTCGGTGCGATAGCCACAGCAACTGCGCCTGCCGCTACCCTGATGGTAGTAAAGCAATACAAAGCAGAGGGTCCTCTCACACGTATGCTCCTTCCCGTCGTCGCTCTTGATGATGTAGTCGGGCTTATCGTGTTTGCCGTTTCCTTCGGCATTTCAAAAGCTCTCGAAAACGGACATGTGGATTTTATATCCGTTATTGTAAATCCGTTGGTAGAGGTGCTCGTTTCCCTTGCACTCGGAGCAATCATCGGACTGCTGTTTAACTTTACCGAGCAATTTTTCCACTCGCGCAGCAAGCGTATGTCAATATCCGTAATGTACGTATTCCTCGCGGTAGCACTATCCATGCTTGAATTTAACATAGGTCCCGTCACCGTAAGCTTTTCTTCCTTGCTCGTCTGCATGATGATGGGTACCGTATTCTGCAATCTCTGTGACTTTTCCGAAGAGCTCATGAATCGCATTGACCGCTGGACAGGTCCGATTATGGTACTGTTTTTCGTAATAAGCGGTGCAGACCTTGAGTTCCACGTATTCAAGGATCCGTCAATCATCCTTGTGGGAATCGTCTACATAGTATTCCGCTCTATTGGCAAGATATGGGGAGCGCGTATCTCCGCGAACTTAATGCACTGTCAGCCGAGCATCAAGAAATACCTCGGAATAACACTTCTGCCACAGGCAGGCGTCTCCCTCGGCATGTCACTCACCGCGATGTCACTCGGAGAGCCGGGGCATATAATCCGCAATGTCGCCCTGTTCGCTGTACTTATATATGAGCTTGTAGGGCCGCTTCTCACGCGCATCGCGCTTCAAAAAGCAGGCGAAATCAAAGAGAAACCGATTCCTCCCAGAGTTCAGGCAAAGTTTGACAAACAAAATTGATTTTTGCTCAAAAAAAGGCTGTCGCATTTTTGGATAAATTATCCTTAATGTGACAGCCCTTTCTGTATTTTATTTTATCATATCTCCGAGAATCGACGATGCGGAATCAAGAGCTTCGGCAACCTTAGAGATGTCGCGTCCGCCCGATGTCGCGCTGTCGGGACGTCCGCCTCCCTTACCTCCGGTCACAGCAGCTACCGCACCCAACAATTTGCCCGCATGTGCGCCTGATTTTACGGCATCGCATCCCGCGGAACCCACGAAATTAAGTTTATTACCATCGTGAACAGCAAACACAGCAACAGTATCGGTGTATTTATCTTTTATGGAATCACACAATGCTCTTGCCGAGTCAAGTCCCGCATCTCCGAGGTCAGCTGTAATAAGCTTGACTGATTTTACGGCGACAGCGGAGGAAATCAAGCTTTCCATACGCATTTGAGCCATTTTGCGATTCAGCTCGTCAATTTCGTGCTTCTGTCTCGCGATTTCGTTTTGAAGCGAAACGGCGCGTGCTGTAATATCGGCGGAGTTGTTCGCTTTAAGTGCCTTTGCGGTCTCGGATATAAGTGCATCGCGTTCGCCGAGAAGTCCGAGAACTCCGCGACCCGTGACAGCCTCAATACGTCTGACTCCGGCTGCAACAGAGGTCTCAGAGATAATCTTAAACAGAGATATATTTGAAGTGTTCTGGCAGTGCGTACCGCCGCAAAGCTCCGTCGAGAAGCTTCCCATCTTCACCATACGCACAACGGAACCGTATTTCTCTCCGAACAGAGCCATTGCTCCCTCGGATTTTGCGGTTTCAATGTCCGTTTCTTTTGTTGCGATGTCAGCTGCCGCGAGAATATTGTCGTTTACAATTTTCTCAACCTGCTTCAGCTCATCTTGAGTGAGTGCCGAGAAGTGCGTAAAGTCGAAGCGACAGCGGTGGTTGTCCACATATGAGCCAGCCTGCTCAACATGGTTTCCGAGAACTGTTCTGAGAGCCGCCTGCAAAAGATGACATGCGGAGTGATTTCGTCTGATATCGTCACGGCGTTCCACATCTATTGAGGCTGTAACCGTGTCACCGACTTTCAGCTCGCCATTCTGCACCGTACAAATATGCACGTAAATACCGTCGGTCTTCTGCGTGCCCGAAACGCTGCATTGAGCATCACCGTTTACGATAACGCCCGTATCTCCTACCTGACCTCCGCCCTCTCCGTAGAAAGGAGTTTTATCGAGGATAATTTCACATTCGCCCTCGGAAATTGCGTCAACAAGCTCGTTTTCGGAAATTACAGCAACTATTTTAGCTTCAGTCTCGCAATCGGTGTAACCCGTAAATTCGGTTTTCGGAAGGTCGTTCAAGAGATTTCTCGATGCATCGCTCCAACCGGATATATTTCCGCGAGCCTCTCTTGCACGTACCTTCTGCTCCTCCATGAGCTGCTTGAAGGTATCTTCGTCGATTTTCAGATTATTCTCCTCGGAGATTTCACGTGTGAGGTCAAACGGGAATCCGAAAGTATCGTATAGCTTAAACACATCCTCGCCGGATATGGTTTCCAAACCGTCGTTTTTGCAGTTTTTGATTATATTCGTCAGGATGGAAAGCCCCGCATCAATGGTAGAATTGAAGCGCTCCTCCTCTATTGACATAACCTTTTTGATATAGTCGGCTTTTTCTCCAAGCTCCGGATAGCCTGCAACATTTTCTGCAATGACAACCCCACAAACCTCTGTGAGAAACTCGCGGTCGATTCCGAGAAGCTTTCCGTGACGTGCGGCGCGTCGGAGGATTCTGCGAAGCACATATCCTCTGCCCTCATTTGACGGAATAACTCCGTCGCAAATCATAAATGTGGCGCCTCTCACGTGGTCGGTAATAACACGGATGGAAACGTCATTCTCGTGATTCTCACCGTAGTTCTTGCCCGAAATTTCCACTACCTTATCGAGAATTTTGCGAACGCTGTCAACCTCAAACATATTCTCCACACCCTGCAACACGCAGGCAAGACGTTCAAGCCCCATGCCCGTGCCGATATTCATATGTTCAAGCTCGGTGTAATTTCCTTTACCGTCTGAGTTAAACTGAGTAAACACATTGTTCCAGATTTC
>JAZODB010000246.1:0-2478 GCA_045596785.1 Eubacteriales bacterium | reverse complement strand
GCCGAGGCAGTTTATATCGTAAATTTCCGCAAACTCATATCCGTAACCAAATGTTCCGCTTGCGGGAATCACCGGATTATCAAGTATTATGCCGCTTAAGCTTACGTTTGTGTTTACCATATGATTTCCTCCTTTACAAGAACGGGACCATCCTTGCATATCCGCTTGTTGCCGTACTTGGTTTTGCATGAACAACCCATGCAAGCTCCGAAACCGCATCCCATGCGTTCTTCAAAGCTGAACTGTCCGCTTGTCACAGCAATATTGTACACCGCTTTCAGCATCGGCTCGGGACCGCAGGTGTATACATAAGTATATGCGGTTGAGTTCATGGCATCGGTTACAAATCCCTGTACCCCGTAGCTTCCGTCAACAGTAGTTACCGAAACATCGGCACCGAGTGAACTGAATTCGGATTCGTAAAATATCTCCGATGCAGTATTGAATCCGAGTATAACCGTGGGATTTTTCCCCTCAGCTATAAGCTTTCGACAAAGATTGTACAGTGGAGGAACTCCTACTCCTCCACCTACGAGAAGCGGATGCTCTCCCGAAGTACTCGTATCGTATCCGTTTCCGAGCCCTGTAAGTATATCAAGCTCATGTCCTGCCTTATATCTGCTCAGAGCTTCGGTCCCTTCGCCGACTGTCTTGTAAATAAGTGTAAGTATTCCTTCATCATAGTCGCATACGGATATCGGGCGCCGCAGAAAGAATCCGTCGATTTTTATGTTTACAAACTGTCCGGGAGATGTTATTCCGTCTGTGTTTCCGGAAAGTTTAGCTTTTATGACATTTTTCGCTATTTGCTCCTGCGATTCAATCCTAAAAATTTCCTGTTTCATGTAAGCCTCCCGCTTTATCGGTGAAATTTCAAATATCAAACACACTCACGAGTCAATTGTGGAAATGCAAAGCGTTGTTTCTTCAAGAACATCGAGAAGCGCGGACACCGTATCAAGTGAAGTAAAAATATTAACATTATTTTCGGTAGCAAGTCTGCGGATTTCGTGACCATCATTCGCAGTGTTTTCGGAACCGCCTATACTGCTCGTGTTGATTATATACGCAATATGTCCTTGATGAATTGCACGCGGAATTTCATCGCTTCCGCTGCTGATTTTTGCAAGCAGATGAGTACGGATTCCGTTTTTCTTGAGAAACTCTCCCGTTCCGCGTGTCGCCTGAATATTGAATCCGAGATTATAGAAACGTCGAATAAGCGGAAGTGCTTCTTCCTTGTCATTATCGGCAATTGTCGCAAAAACAGTTCCGTAATTCTGCAACTTCATTCCTGAAGCCTGGAGTGCCTTGTACATTGCGCGGTTTAACTTATCGTCGTATCCGATTGCCTCACCCGTGGACTTCATCTCGGGAGAGAGATACGCATCAAGCCCTCTGATTTTACTGAAAGAGAATACGGGAGCTTTGACGTACCAGCGTTTTTTCTCATCGGGATAAATTTCAAATATCCCCTGCTCCTTAAGGCTCTTTCCAAGGATTACCTCGGTTGCGATATCGGCAAGACTGTATCCCGTGGCTTTTGAAAGGAACGGAACTGTGCGAGAGGAACGCGGATTGACCTCAATAATATATACATTCTCCTGTCTGTCAACGATAAACTGTATATTATAGAGACCGATTATACCGATTCCGAGTCCGAGCTTTTTCGCGTATCCGAGAATAGTACCCTTAACTCTATCGGAAATCCCGAACGGAGGATATACGCTTATAGAGTCACCGCTGTGGATTCCCGTTCGTTCCACAAGCTCCATTATTCCGGGCACGAAAACATTTATACCGTCGCAGATTGCATCAACCTCAACCTCTTTGCCGACAATATATTTATCCACAAGCACCGGCTTGTCTTCATCAATTTCAACAGCACTCTTCAGGTATGTTCTCAGCTGAGCTTCGTTTGCTACTATCTTCATTGCGCGTCCGCCGAGAACAAAGCTTGGGCGCACAAGAACGGGATATCCGATTTCCGCCGCCGCCTTGACTCCATCCTCAATAGCGGTTACAGCCTTTCCCCTCGGCTGAGGAATGTCAAGCTCCTTGAGTATTTTTTCAAAAGCATCTCGATTTTCCGCTTTTTCGATTGCGGCACAATCGGTACCGATAATTTTCACACCGCGCATCATAAGCGGCTCTGCAAGATTAATTGCCGTCTGACCTCCGAGTGATGCTATTACTCCGTCAGGTTGTTCAAGCTCGATAATATTCATAACGTCCTCGGTTGTAAGCGGCTCAAAATACAGCTTATCCGCAGTTGTATAGTCAGTTGAAACAGTTTCGGGATTGTTATTTATAATTATCGCCTCATAACCCGATTTCTTGATTGTCGATACGGCGTGAACCGTTGAGTAATCGAACTCAACCCCCTGCCCGATTCTGATTGGTCCCGCACCGAGAACGATAATTTTCTTTTTATCTGAAAGGCGGCTTTCGTTTTTCACACCATACGTCGAATAAAAG
>JAZODB010000245.1:0-2296 GCA_045596785.1 Eubacteriales bacterium | reverse complement strand
TGGAGGGTGAAATAATGAGTTTTGAAAATGGGGATTCATATTCAGCGGATTCATTGCCAAGGTATCTTTTTCATCAGGGGACAAATTTTTCATCATATGATTATATGGGTGTTCATGAAATAAAGCGTGATGATGGTTTTTCATATATTTTTCGTGTATGGGCACCGAATGCTGTTTCTGTTTCACTGTGTTCTGATTTTACCGATTGGTCAATAGGGTTGCCGATGCGTCTTGTGTCAAATGAGGGAGTATGGGAATTGAGTGTTGACTCCGCCGAATCTCTTGAGGGAAAATTCTATAAATATGCTGTCACGGGAAGAAACGGGGAGACGCATTTAAAAGCCGATCCTTACGCATTTGAATCCGAAACTTTCGAGAAAACCGCTACGGTTATACGAAATATATCTGGACACACATGGCACGATGGGGAATGGATGAAAAAACGCAGTTCAACCGTATGCCCAAAATTGCGTGGATTTAAGCCGAAGTACAACCACTTTTATAGTGCTCCGCTTAATATTTATGAGGTGCATCTTGGCTCATGGCGTACTCTTGACGGTAAGTGTACAGCAGATAGGGAGCATTATCTGAATTACAGAGAAATCGCCGATTCTCTTTCGCATTATGTGACGGAAATGGGATATACTCATATAGAGCTGATGCCCATTATGGAGCATCCGTTCGACGGCTCATGGGGATATCAGATTTGTGGCTACTACGCACCTACATCAAGATATGGCTCACCCGAAGATTTTCGGTATTTCATTGAAAAAATGCACGATAGCGGAATAGGAGTAATTCTCGATTGGGTTCCCGCTCACTTTCCTAAGGACGAACACGGTTTGTATGAGTTTGACGGTCAGCCGCTGTATGAATACCAAGGGAATGACAGAATAGAGAATCGCGGATGGGGTACAAGATGCTTTGATGTCGGGAGACCTGAAGTGCAGTCATTCCTTATATCGAATGCTATGTTTTGGTTAAGGGAATATCATGCCGACGGACTCAGGATAGATGCTGTGGCTTCAATGCTTTATCTCGATTATGACAAAGAGCCGGGGGAGTGGGTACCGAATCATTTCGGTACAAACCATAATATTGAGGCGATAGAGTTTTTCAAAAAGCTTAATAAGACTGTGTTCCAAGAATTTCCCGATGTTCTTATGATAGCAGAAGAATCGACCGCATGGCCGATGATAACAAAACCGGTATACGACGGCGGACTCGGCTTCAACTTCAAGTGGAATATGGGCTGGGCGAACGATATGTACGATTATGTTGCGACTGATCCGATTTTAAGAAAATACAAGCACCAAAAGCTGACTTTTCCGCTTATGTATGCATTCAGCGAAAACTATATTCTTCCCATCTCACACGACGAAGTTGTTCACGGAAAAAAATCAATTATCGATAAAATGTTCGGTGAGTACGACGATAAATTTTCATGTATGCGCACTTTTATTATGTATATGATGACCTTACCCGGAAAAAAGCTCATGTTTATGGGAACGGAATTTGCACAGTTCCGTGAATGGGACTATGAAAATGAGCTTGAGTGGTTTATGACGGACTATCCTCGTCACATTGAGATGCAGAGATTTGTCAAATCAATGAATCATCTGTATCTCAAATGCTCTGAGCTATGGGATATTGATGATACTTGGGACGGATTTGAGTGGATTGATGCCGATCTTGCGGAGCTGAATATTATATCATACCGCAGAAGAGATAAAAAGGGACGCGAACTCACCATTGTTCTTAATTTTGCACCCGTACTTCGCGAGAATTTTCAGATACGAGTTTCAAAGATGGGACGTTACGAGGAAATAATAAATACCGACAGATATGAGTTCGGCGGAAAAAATCGGCTTAATGAAGAAAATATCCGCTCTCGCGTTGTCGTTTATGAGAATGGCGCAAAAAGCAATGTTATTGATGTAACAATACCGGCACTCGGAGGCTTGATTTTAAGAAAACAGCAAAATGATTAAACTATACGATTCGGCGTTATTGGTTTAACTGTTGATTTAAATTGAAAGACAAAATTTTATTATAACATTACGGAGGATATCATGTACAAAAAACAAGAATGTGTTGCGATGCTTCTTGCCGGTGGACAGGGAAGCAGACTGTATACCCTTACAGAGAGAACGGCAAAGCCCGCTGTTCCTTTCGGCGGCAAATATCGGATTATTGATTTTCCCATGTCAAACTGCGTAAATTCGGGTATATATACGGTTGGCGTTCTGACCCAATATCAGCCTTTGGTACTAAATGAATATATCGGAAACGGACA
>JAZODB010000244.1:0-5230 GCA_045596785.1 Eubacteriales bacterium | reverse complement strand
ATTCAGAATATCTGTGGGATGTACTCCCAATAGTTACCGCAAGGGAACGAACTCGGACTGATGACAAAACTGTAAAAAAGCAAAGCATCCGAAGATAGAGCGGATGCTTTGTTTTTTTATAAAACCTTTCGGAGACAATTTGACTCAATATGCGCACGACGTATACCGAAAAAGAATAACTGCTCAGATAATATGAAATATCCGTTGCAAACATTTTTTTGTAAAAAAAAGAAGAAATATAAAAAAAACGTTCAGTATCCCTTGAAAATAACAATAAAATAGAGTATAATAACATAGATGCATTTTTAGGTTAGTGAGAAAGGAATATTTTTTATGAATACGGAAACATTTCATGTTGTAGACCATCCTTTAATCAAGCATAAACTAAGCATTATGAGAGAAAAGGATACCGGCTCAAAGGATTTCCGTCAGCTTTTGGAAGAGATTTCGATGCTCATGTGTTATGAAATAACAAGGGATATCCCGATGATTGACATTGAAATCGAAACACCTGTATCAAAGATGACAGCGCAAAAGATTGAGGGAAAAAAATTGGCTATCGTGCCTATACTCCGTGCAGGACTCGGTATGGTTGACGGTATTCTAAGCCTTGTGCCCGTTGCTAAAGTTGGGCATATCGGACTTTACAGAGATCCTGAAACTCACAATCCCGTTGAATACTACTGCAAGCTTCCTCAGGATATAGAGGAAAGGTATATAATCGTATGCGATCCGATGCTTGCAACAGGAGGTTCAGCATCAGGTGCAATCGAAATGCTCAAAAAGAGAGGCTGTACGCAAATAAAGCTCCTCTGCCTTGTAGCTGCTCCCGAGGGTGTTGAAAGACTTCAAGAGGAGCATCCCGATGTTCAGATTTATTCTGCCGCTCTTGACGAATGCTTGAATGATCATGCATATATAGTTCCGGGACTCGGCGATGCCGGAGACAGACTGTTCGGTACGAAATAAGCCTGCGGTATTACAGTTAATTCAATAAAGTACGTAAAGGCAGGGAATCCCCCGCCTTTATTTGTATCCTCAGGAGGAAAAATGCATAGCTTTAAAATCAATAAAAACGACAGCGGTCAGCGCCTTGATAAATTTGTTTCAAAAGTTACCGTCGGCATGCCGAAATCTTTGATGTATAAATATATACGTACAAAGAGAATAAAGCTAAACGGCGGCCGCGTACATGAAAATGATATTGTCTCCGAGGGCGATATTGTGGAAATGTATATATCAGATGAGTTTTTTGATGAGTCGGCAGGCAAAAAAAACGACTACTCAAAGGTTAAGCTTGTTCCCGATATTGTATACGAGGACGAAAATATATTGCTCTGCGATAAAAGACCCGGAATTCTTGTTCATCTCGGTGATGAGGGAGACAGAAACCGTGCGGATGCCGCGGAGCGTGAAACCTTGATATATGCTTTGACAGCGTACCTCTCTAATAAGGGTGAATATTCCTCGGAGGATGAAAACTCTTTTGCACCGGCTTTGTGCAACCGAATTGACAGAAATACCGGAGGTATTGTAATACTCGCCAAAAACGCCTCCGCACTTCGTGATATGAACTCCGCAATACGGGAAAACAATGTGCGAAAGAGGTATCTTTGTGCTGTTCACGGGAAGCTTGTAGGCTCCAAAACTTTAAATGCTTACCATATTAAAGACTATAAAACAAATACAGTCAGGATTTATGACAGTCCGATTAAAGGGTCACGTGAGATAATCACAAAATACAGAGCACTGTCGTATAACGATATGTATGACCTTTCTTTGTGCGAGATAACTCTTATTACAGGAAGAACTCATCAGATAAGAGCGCACATGGCGCACATAGGTTATCCTCTTCTTGGGGAAGGGAAATATGCACATAATGCCGCAGACCGTAAAATCGGATTTGAAAGCCAGGCGCTGTATTCTTGTGCTGTCGAATTTAACATCAAAGAATCCGCCCTTTCTTATTTGAATGGAAGAGTTTTTTATGTGGATGAAAAAAATATTGATTTTTTGCATTTGTTTCCTAAATTCTCATACAGTACATTTTTTTAAATTCAAAATAACAGTTGATGTTAAATCTTTTATAAAAAAACACTTGTTTTAGAAACGTTAATAATGTATAATTAATAATAAAATTAATGTTTTGTTGTTTTTCGACGTATTTTGTAATAAATATGAGAGGTGATTGTCTTGTCATATACAATAAGTGCCGGAGTCAAAATAGAGCAATACAGTAATGCAAGGCGCAGTCGTATTGAAGCGATACCCTTGCCCGATGTGGTAACCATACCGCTTGATGGGGCTGTTCCCGCTGTAAAGCCAGGTGATTCGGTAAGTATCGGTCAGGTTATCGGAGATTCATCTGTATGCGCTGTTCATGCAAGCATACCGGGATATGTGACCGATGTTAATTCGAATTACATAACAATAGAAAACAATATGACGGGGAACCGTTTCCCTGTATTTCCGATTCAGAAAAAGCTTTCGGAGGTTACACCCGACGAAATAATATCTGTAATTCAATCTTCCGGAATATGTGCAAAAGAGACTCTCAGTAAAATTTTCAACCATATATCTGGGCGAATTGATAAAATAATCATAAACTGTTGCGAGGAGCCTCCGCTTTCTTCAATTGAAAGGCTTGTTATTGAACATCCTGCCTCAGTGGTGAACGGAGTTAAGATTCTACTGAAAGTTCTCGGAGTAAGAGCGGCATATTTCGCGATAGAAAACAATAAGACCGAAGCTATATCTCGAATTTATGAAGCGATTTCGGGAAGCCGAATGATATCGCTGAAAACAGTGGCACCGAAATACCCGCTCGGCGATGACAGACAGCTCGTTTACGTTCTTGCAGACCGTGCAGTATCACCTGACAGACCTGTTTATGATTCGGGCTGCGCTGTGTTCGGTGCGGAGATATGTTCGGCTGTATACAGAGCCTTTGCCGAGGGGACTCCGTATAATTACCGAATAATTACAGTTGGCGGAGACTGCGTAAAAAAAGCCAAAAATATTATCGTTCCGCTCGGTACAAGGCTTTCCGATATAGTAAGATTTTGCGGAGGACTTGTGCGCCGACCGAAGTATCTTATTGAAGGCGGAGCAATGACGGGTGAGTCAAAGGAAAGCTCGAATTTTTACGTATCGAAGAAAACCGAGGGAATTCTTCTCCTTTCGGAAAAAGCAATTGCTGCAAAAAATTCTGCTGCGACTTGTGTCAAATGCGGAAAGTGCGTTTCCCACTGCCCAATGCATTTAATGCCTCTGTATATTGCTGAATATTCACGAATAGGGGACTGTCGCGGCGCGGAAAAGCTCAATGCGGAAAGCTGCACTGAATGTGGTACATGCACGTATGTTTGTCCTGCGGGTATTGATATCGGTTCGCTCATCAGAATGGCTAAATCTGAAATTACAGCCATGAAAACTAAAATACAACCTAAGATTGAGGTTAATCATGAATAATAACGGTAATAATGCTGAAAAGACTGCGTTTGAACAAAGCACGGAGAAAGGTGCGGCACGGATTTTTGAACTTCCGGAAAAATTTGATTGTTCAAAACGACCGTATATAAAAAGCACTGAGACGGTCAGCATGATTATGCTTGATGTGATTATCGCTCTTTTACCGTCTTTTGCATGGGGTGTATATGTATTCGGACCGAGAGCGCTTCTCATTGCGTTGATTTCCGTGGCGGCTTCTGTGGGATTTGAAGCTGCATCGCGTTTTTTGATGCACAGAAAAGTCACTCTCACCGACCTTTCGGCAACAATTACGGGACTTCTGATTGCTATGTGCTTGCCTGTTACTGTCCCGCTTTGGGTACCGCTTTTCAGTGCGTTTTTCGCTATTGTTGTAGTTAAGCAGCTGTTCGGGGGAATCGGGAAAAATATATTGAATCCTGCGCTGTCGGCGGTAGCTTTGATGTCTTTATGGGATGATGTCGTATTTGTATTTACAAAGCCGGGAGAAGTTGTTACTTCTCTTGCATATACTTTGTCTGAATCCGATTTCATTGCCGGCTCATCACCGCTTGAAGCGTTGAAATCCGGAGTTTTACCGAACGAGAGTATATTTGAAATGATGATCGGAAATTGTTCGGGAGCAATCGGAGAGGTGTCCTCGCTCCTTCTTATTGCCGGAGGGTTATATCTACTTTTCCGAAGGGTAATATCGTGGCATATCCCGATTTCTTTTATAGGAACAGTCGCCCTGCTAACATTTGCTTTTCCGAAATACAATGGTGTCGCAGCTGATTTTATGCTGTATGAGATTTTTTCGGGCGCACTTATTATTACGGCGTTTTTCATGGCGACGGATTATACGACCTCCCCGGTAAGCGATGGAGGAAAACTGATTTTTGGTGTTGGGTGCGGTGTTATAACAGTATTTATCAGATACTTTGGCATAAGTATTGAAGGAACTGCGTTTGCTGTACTCATTATGAATTTGCTTGTTCCTCATATTGAAAAAATAACAAAGCCGCGTAGTTTCGGAAAGTAAGAAAACAAATCTTACGATTGTAAGATTGTGCCATCTTGTTAATGCATACGGCGTTGTGCGCTGTTGGAGATGAAAATGTCTATGAAAAATAAAAAAAATATTGACGAAAAAATAGAAATCTCTCAGGAAAATTCGGAAAAGGAAACTTTGCCCGATAAAATGGAATCGACTGTTTCAGCAGAAAGA
Source organism: Eubacteriales bacterium (assembly GCA_045596785.1). Taxonomy (GTDB): domain Bacteria; phylum Bacillota; class Clostridia; order Oscillospirales; family CAG-272; genus UMGS1696. Next base: position 534 of record JAZODB010000244.1, on the reverse strand, counting down.
AAGAGGCATTTGATTAGCACATCGGTTGTAGTTTTGTGCGTTTGTATCATTGCGATAGGTTTGCCTGCGGCGGCAAATTTCATTTTCCGTGGCAATTCCGAATATGATGCTAATGAGCAATCGGAAACCGACTGTGATGATTGCGACGATGAGGAGTTGGATGGTACGGATGTGGGAGAGTTTGATTTTCAGGAATCTTCGGGTGTAAATGAAACCGATTTCGAGAATGAATCCGGAACGGAGCTTGAATCAGAACGGGAATCCCAAATTGAAAATTCGGAAAGTTGGGAAAGCGAAACAATTCCTGAGCTTGATGAACCCGGTGAAATAGTGTATGAGACAGAACCCGAACCCGAGACAGAACCCGAACCCGATACGGAATCCGAACCCGATACGGAATCCGAACCCGATACGGAACCCGAACCCGATACGGAATCCGAACCCGAGACGGAACCCGAACCCGAGACGGAACCCGAGTCCGATACGGAACCCGAATCCGATACGGAATCCGAACCCGATACGGAATCCGAACCC
>JAZODB010000243.1:0-2233 GCA_045596785.1 Eubacteriales bacterium | reverse complement strand
GCTCTTACTTCATTTGCCGGCAGCATCGGAATTATAGGAATCGCTTTGATTTATGCGGTTTCGCAGGGAATGACTATGTATATTGATGCGGTTCAGGAGGATACGCTGTCTTCATATCCGTTGACAATTGAAGCACAAAGTATGAATCTCGGAGCACTCATGCAATCGTTTATGGGGATTGCAAAATCAGGTGTTGAGCACGAAAACGATGCGGTTTATCAAAAATCTATGGTGTATGATTTGGTGAACGCCTTGAACACATCGGAAGTTACCGAAAATGACCTCAAGTCGTTCAAGAATTTTATAGAAGCGGAGCGATTGAACGAGGATAGCGAACTTTACGAATCATTGAGCGGAGTGCAGTATACCTATAACACAGATATTCAGGTATACACAAAAAATATAGACGGTGAAATTATACGTTCGGATTCGCAAAAGTTAATGCAGGATATGCTCATTGAGTATTTCGGAATGGATTTATCCACAATGCTTGACATGGGGGAAGCTTCCGGGAGCACATCAATGTTTACATCAATGTCGCCTGCTGCCTCGTCTATGGTTTTGTGGCAGGAAATACTTCCGGGGGATAACGGAAAAAATGTGAACCCGCTTCTTGAAAAGCAATACGATTTGGTTTACGGCTCGTGGCCCGCTCGATATGACGAAATCGTTTTGGTACTTGACAAAAACAATGAGCTTGATGACATGACTTTGTATGCGCTCGGATTAAAGTCGAAGGAAGATATTGATGCGATAATGGAGGCTGCTGTAAATAAAACCGAGCTGAAAGCGGAAAACAGTAAGTGGTCGTATGAGGAAATTTGCGGAATGGAGTTTCGAACGATACTCAACTCTGACTGCTATACTCTTGATGAGAAAACCGGTATGTATACTGATTTAAGGGAAACCGAGGCGGGACTCAAGTACCTATACGATAACGGTATAGAGCTTAAAGTGTCGGGAATAATCAGACCGAATGAAAACGCGGTTTCTACTATACTTTCCGGCTCCATTGGATATACAAGCGCACTGACAAAGCATATTATAGAAAATTCCGCTGAGTCAAGGGCGGTAACAGCTCAGCTTGAATCTCCGCTCACTGATATTTTCACCGGACTTCCGTTCAAAGATAACGATGGAAGTATGACAGATGAGGATAAAATATCCGATTTCAAAAGTTATATAAGAAATTTGGATGAGGACGGCAAGGCGGAAGCTTATGTAAAAATAATGAGTATACCTGATGAAAAACAGATGAATACTTCGGTTGCCGACTCCATAAGCTCTATGGGTCGCGAACAAATGGAAGAGACTCTGATTCAGGGGATTGCACAGCAGACCGGCATGAGTACTGAAGATGTAGAGGAATATATTATCGCAATGACCGATGAAGAAATTTACGAAGCATTCTTTAAAATGGCGGCAGAGCAATACAAAAATCAGTATGCGGCAGAGGTACAGCGCCGTATGAATTCTATGAGCACATCACAGCTTTCGTATGCGCTTGATATGGCGATGCAGACATATACCGATGAACAGTGCGCCGCGTATTATGATGAAGTGCTTGTTTTTTCGGAATCGACATACGAAAACAATCTTCGGAAACTCGGATATGTGGAGCTGAACGATCCCGCGACGATTAATTTGTATGCCTCCTCATTTGACAACAAGGATGTTATTGAGAAGATAATCGATGATTACAATGAATCGGTTGACGAGCTGTCCAAAATCAATTACACGGACTATGTCGGAATTATGATGTCCTCTGTGACCACAATCATCAATGCAATAACTTACGTTTTAATTTCGTTTGTTGCGGTATCGCTTATTGTGTCATCGATAATGATAGGGGTTATAACCCTGATTTCTGTGCAGGAACGGACCAAGGAAATAGGTATTCTCCGAGCAATCGGAGCATCAAAGAGAAATATATCGAGTCTGTTTAATGCGGAAACAGTTATAATAGGCTTTATATCGGGTCTGCTTGGGGTTGTAATCACTTATCTGCTTTGCATACCGATAAATATTATTTTGCATTATTTGACCGGCATTGCCAATTTGAGCGCTTATCTTCCCATTCCGACAGCAGTTATCCTTGTTTGTATCAGCATAATTCTCACTCTGTTTTCAGGAATCATACCGTCAAGGAGTGCGGCAAAGAAAGACCCTGTTGTGGCACTTCGCTCCGAATGAATTAATAATAAAATAAAGCCCGCATATGCGGGCTTTATTT
>JAZODB010000242.1:0-3827 GCA_045596785.1 Eubacteriales bacterium | reverse complement strand
CTCCCCTGCGGAAAATGTTCGTCATGCCGCAAAATTTTATCATCAAACTCTGTCGACGTACTCACTGTTTCAAATGCGGAAAAAGCATCAATCGGAGTCGATGCAATACGCCAAATTAAGCAAACATTGTATATTGCCCCTAATGACGGTGAGAAAAAATTTTATATAATTGAAAACGCACATTTAATGACAGCAGAGGCTCAAAATGCACTTTTACTCTCGCTTGAGGAGCCGCCGCCATACGTCATGTTTCTGCTTCTCGCAGAGGATTCGTCTCTGCTTCTCGAAACTGTAAAAAGTCGTGCGCCTGTAATAAGAACCGAGATTTTCTCATCGGATTTTATTGAAAGCTGTCTCCTTGATAAATACAAGCATAATGTCAATAAAGAAAAACTGACATATGCCGCGCACTTGTCCGGCGGTTCAATAGGGCGCGCACTTGAGCTTTACGAAAAAGATGAAGAAGAGCTTGAGATTTACAAATCCGCCGCTGAGCTTGTACGACATCTCCTGTCAAGCTCAAAATCCGAGGCGCTTGTCTTTGTCTCGCGTAATTTCACAAAAGGGCGCCGTGAAACGTGCAATGCTTTATCGCTCGCTCGCCTGGCTCTCAGGGATATTATAGCTGAGAAAAACGGAGGAGAGCTGTTATTCTATGATAATGACACAGGCATCCCCGAATTTTCAAAAAAAATATCAATAAAACGTATTCTTGAATTGTCGGCGGCACTTTCAAGAGCGCAAAAAAATATTGAATCAAACTGTTCGCAAAACACAGTAATGGTTTCGCTTATTCTGAACAGTTGATCGGAGAATAAAATGGAAAAAGAAAAAAAACTTACGGAAAACACAGAATTATCTGCCGAAACCGAAATTATCGGCGTTAAATTTCGCGATGCGGGAAAGGTATATTATTTTTCTCCCTGCGACCTTAAAGTAAATCAAGGAGACAGCGTTATCGTCGAAACATCGCGCGGAATCGAATACGGTTTTGTAGCGCAGGAAAACAAAATGGTTAAAACGTCAAAGATTGTCCCCCCTCTCCGTCCTACTGTTCGAATTGCAACCGTACAGGATAAGGAGAGGTATGAAGCGAACAAAAAATTAGAAGCGGAAGCGTTTGATATCTGCAAACAGAAAATTGCAGAGCATGGGCTTGAAATGAAGCTCGTTGAAGCGGAATACACTTTCGATAACAGTAAACTTCTCTTCTATTTTTCGGCAGAAGTCAGAGTGGATTTCCGCGACCTTGTAAAAGACCTCGCCTCAATATTCCGCACAAGAATAGAGCTTAGACAAATCGGAATCCGCGACGAAGCAAAAATGCTCGGAGGGCTCGGTGTATGCGGACGACCATTCTGCTGTTCAAGCTTTCTCTCGGATTTTGTCCAGGTTTCTATCAAGATGGCAAAAGAGCAAAGTCTCTCACTTAATTCCGCGAAAATATCCGGCACCTGCGGAAGACTCATGTGCTGTCTCAGATATGAGCACGAAACTTACGAAGAAGAAATTGCACGAACCCCCCCGATTGATTCGTCTGTAAAAACTCCCGAAGGAGTCGGTACAGTAACGGAAATAAGTCCTCTTACGGGATTTATCAAAGTGAAAATCGGAGACAGTTTGAAAACTTTCCACCGTGATTCCGTTGAAATAGTAAAAACTTCTCATCCCGAATGAACAAAAACACAAAAATACTATTTTTGATTAATTTTTCCGATAAAAATTTAAAAATATTTACAAAAAACTATTTCTTTTTGAACAAATATATGATAGAATATATGCTATCTTAATATGGAGGTATTTATTATGGCATATAAGATTTCCGACGATTGCATCGGATGCGGTGCATGTGCTTCCGCATGTCCGGTAGAATGCATTACCGAGAAAGACGGTAAGTACGTTATTAATCCCGCTGAATGTCTCGACTGCGGCGCATGTGCAGGCGTTTGCCCTGTTGATGCTCCCAAACCGGACGAAGAATAATCGGCTTCAGACATAAACGGATATTATAACATAACAGTGGGGAGATACGCTTTTACGTAGTCTCCCCATTTGCCTTAAAATACAAAAATACTTGGAGTTGCCATGCTTACCGAAAAAATGCAGTATGACACATCAATCGAACGACTTGATAAAATAAATGAGAATCTCTCTCTGATACAGTTAAAATCCGGGCTCACGTTTGGCACCGACAGTTATCTGTTGTCTGCTTTCGCTCGAACTCAAAAAAACGGAATATGCATTGAGCTCGGCGGGGGAACAGGAGTTGTTTCACTTCTTGCGTCATCTCGGCAAAAATACAAAAAAATATACTGTGCGGAGATTCAGCCGTATTTTGCTTCACTTATAAAGAGAAATGCCGAAATGAACGACTTATCGGATAAAATCGTGCCGTTGTGCGCCGATATACGCGATTTGACAAGCTCTGACATTGGTGTTGAGGCAGAAGCCGTGATTTCAAATCCGCCTTATATGAACCCTTCTTCGGGAAAATCAAGTGATTCGCAGGAGATGAACATAGCCCGTCGCGAACTGAACGGAACAATATATGACTTCTCCGAAACCGCTGCTCGACTACTCAAATTCGGTGGTTATTTTACAGTGGTATATCGCCCTGAGCGTTTTTCAGAGCTGATATACTCCATGAAGCAGTGCTCTCTTGAGCCGAAGCGTGCAGTTATTGTATACCCATCGATTGATGACAAGCCATGCCTCGTTCTTGCGGAAGCAAAAAAAGGAGGCTCTGCGGGGCTTGAATTTTCTCGCCCTCTTATAATATATGAAAACAAAATGTCGGGAAAATACACTCCCGATATGCAAAAAATATATGATACGTTTTCATTGGATTTTTTATTTTCTAAACGTTAAACGGAGTCTGATATGAGCAGTCAAAAAAAGAGAAATACTTCACAGGAAAATAAAAATTCTGTAATCGGAGGATATCTGTACCTTGTGGCAACACCGATAGGTAATTTGTCGGATATTTCGGAAAGAGCACTGAAAGTTCTCTCGGAGGTCGACTTCATTGCCGCCGAAGATACACGAAATACAGGACTTCTGTTATCGCGTTTCGGCATCTCAAAGCCAATGGTAAGCTATTTTGAGCACAACAAGCGTGAGCGAGGAGAAATAATTGCAAATCGCCTTGAAAACGGCGAATCGTGTGCTTTGGTAACCGATGCAGGTACACCGGCTGTAAGTGACCCCGGAGAGGATATAGTACGCCTTTGCGCGGAGCGAGGGATAACGGTAACAAGTATTCCGGGATGCTGTGCGGCAATCACCGCACTTACATTGTCGGGGCTTTCAACGTCACGTTTTTCTTTTGAGGGATTTATCAGTACGGCGAAAAACGAACGCTTGGAACGTCTCAAAGAATTGTCCTCCGAAAGACGAACAATGATAATATATGAAGCCCCCCATAAACTGAAAAACACTCTTTCAGACCTGATGAAGCACTTCGGAAACCGCAAAATTGCCCTTTGTCGTGAGCTTACAAAGCTCAACGAAGAAATAATGCGCACCACTGTATCCGGTGCAATAGAATATTATGAAACTCACGAACCTCGCGGCGAATACGTGCTTATAATTGAGGGAGCAGTACGCGAAGAAGCAAAACCGGATTATCCGTCAGATCCCGCGGAGCACGTCAGAATTCTTGAGGAATCCGGTATAAGCCGCATGGACGCGATAAAAGCCGCCGCTAAGGAGCGCGGAGTATCAAAAAGTGAAATATACTCTGTGATAATGAAAAAAGAACAAAATTGACAAATATATCTGGAATCTCACAGATATTGATGGATTTTACAAGTCGGATCGTAGCCATG
>JAZODB010000241.1:0-5199 GCA_045596785.1 Eubacteriales bacterium | reverse complement strand
TACTCTTGTAATTTGCCGCGATTTGTTATATAATAATTAAGAGTATTCATAGTTTGTGCCTATTGCCTTTGTCATAACAATTAAAACCGAGGTGCAAATTTGTTATGCTTGAAAATAAAACGAAAGGATTATATATATGGCTGAAAATAACGAATGTACTCATGACTGCTCCTCGTGCAGCGCAAATTGTTCTTCGAGAGCGCCTCAGTTTGATGAGCCCCACAAGGACTCTCATATAAAGCATGTTATCGGCGTTGTTTCGGGAAAAGGCGGTGTCGGCAAATCAATAGTTACATCAATGCTTGCCACTGTCATGCAGCGCCGCGATTACAAATGCGCTATTCTTGACGCTGACGTGACGGGTCCTTCTATTCCGAAGGCTTTCGGTACAAAGGGAGATGTTCTTTCCGACGGAGACGGGTTGCTTCCTCTTTCCACAAAAACCGGGATTAAGATGATTTCCGTTAACCTTCTTCTTGAAGAAGAGACAAGACCTGTCGTATGGAGAGGTCCTGTAATCGCAGGTACCGTAAAGCAATTTTGGACTGATGTTATATGGGGAGATGTCGATTATATGTTTATTGACATGCCTCCGGGAACGGGGGATGTCCCGCTTACTGTATTCCAATCAATTAAGCTTGACGGTATTGTTATTGTTACAACTCCGCAGGATCTTGTATCAATGATAGTCGGAAAGGCTGTCAATATGGCGGCTCTGATGAATATTCCGGTTATCGGACTTGTGGAAAATATGTCGTATGTAAAGTGCCCTGACTGCGGTCGCGAAATTCACGTTTTCGGAAAGTCAAAGGCAGAGGAAGTGTGCACCGAATACGGGATAGAGCTTATCGGAAGGATGCCGATAGACGAAAAACTGTCTTCGCTCGTAGACCGCGGAGTTATTGAACTCATGGAAAACGATTATCTTGAAACCGCAGCGGACGCAATTGTCAGCTTTACGGATAAATAATTATTTATATAAACTCAGGAGGAGAAAAGCTTCATGAAAAAAGCAATGACAACAGTTCTGTTCAAGGGTACACCGGAACAGGAAGCGGCTCTTGACGCTGTAATAGCCGCTCATAAGGACGAAAAAGGCGCTCTTATGCCCATTCTTCAGAAGGCACAGGATATCTACGGATATCTTCCCGAAGAAGTTCAGCGTCACATCGCAACAGCTCTCGGAATACCTTATTCTGAGGTGTACGGGGTAGTTACTTTCTACGCACAGTTCCTTCTTAATCCGAAGGGTGAGCACCCGGTATCCGTATGTCTCGGAACAGCATGCTATGTTAAAGGCTCAGGCATAATAATGGAAAAGCTTGAGGAAATTCTCGGAATTAAATCCGGCGAAATTACATCGGACCTTAAATTCAGCCTTGATGCTACAAGATGCATAGGCGCATGCGGTCTTGCTCCTGTTCTTACGATAGGAGAAGATGTATACGGAAGACTTGAACCGAAAATGCTTGACGCCATTATTGCAAAATACCGCGACTGATAAACAGGTATATATAAAGTCTGATAAAAATATATAACGCGCGGTATGATGAGGTGCATATGAAAATCAAAGAAATTCAAAATCTGCTCAAAGCTGAGCTTTTATGCGGCGGCGACCATCTTGAAAATGAGGTCTACTCCGCGTGCTGCAGTGACATGATGAGCGATGTGCTCGCCTTTGTTAAAGATCAAGGCGTGCTGATTACGGGACTTTCCAATGCTCAGGTAATACGCACCGCAAATATGATGGACATGGTATGTATCGTGTTTGTAAGAAATAAAATCCCCACTTCGGAAATGATAGAACTTGCCGAAGAAAGTGGAATTACTGTGATGCGTTCCTCTTTGCGTGCTTATGAGGCATCCGGTCTGCTCTATACAAATGGGCTCGGGAATAATACCTCCGAAAAGGAGGATGTTCATGTCTGACACAATCAGATTCCACTTTGACGTAGACGGTGAAAACTTTTCGTCAGCAGGCGAGGCATCGGTTGTGGTAAAAAAGAAGCTCAGACAGCTTGGGTATCCTCCGGATGTAATACGCAAGGTTTCGATTGCGATGTATGAAGGTGAGATTAACATGGTTATTCATGCGAACGGCGGAGTTGCGGATGTTGAGGTTACGGAGAATGAAATTGTGATTATTCTCCGTGATACCGGTCCGGGTATCCCCGATGTGGAGCTTGCAATGCAAGAAGGATACTCAACCGCGCGTGATAACATAAGAGCTCTTGGCTTCGGTGCAGGCATGGGGCTTCCAAACATGAAAAAATATACCGACTACATGGACATTGATACATCAGTCGGAATCGGAACAACAATTACCATGAAGGTCAACCTGTGATTTCGCTCTCGCTGCGTTAATAACGTATCGAGGTGTATAATGATAACAGATTACAAACATTCTGTGTCGCTTGAGGTTAGCAAATGCAAAGGGTGCACCACTTGTCTGAAGAGATGCCCGACCGAAGCAATTCGCATTCGCGACGGTCGTGCAATAATTAATTCCGACAGATGCATAGACTGCGGAGAATGCATTAAGGTTTGCACATATAAAGCAAAAAAAGCCAATCACGACGATTTATCGTGTATCGGAAATTTCAAGTACAGTGTCGCACTTCCGGCTCCATCTCTTTACGGGCAGTTTCACAATATGGATGACATCGGATATATTCTTCGCGGTCTTCATGACCTTGGTTTCGATGACATCTTTGAGGTGGCGTGCGCGGCTGAGCTTGTATCCGCTTACACCAGACTTTACATAAAAAGAAACGATATAAAAAAACCTGTTATAAGTTCTGCCTGTCCGACTATCACGCGGATGATAAGCATGAATTATCCTTTTCTTTGCGATAATGTAATGCCGATTCTGCCGCCGATAGATATTGCGGCTTATCTTGCAAGGGAAAAAGCCAAAAAGGAGCATCCGGAGCTTACCGACGAGGATATCGGAATTATTTTCATATCTCCGTGTCCCGCAAAGGTCAGCTATGTAAAGAACAACTTCGCAGGGGAGAGAAATTATATTGACGCTACCGTTTCGGTACGTGATGTATACTTCGCTCTGCTTGACATTATGAAAAAATACAACGACGGACCGTCTGAGTCAACCAATTCCGGCATGATAGGCATAGGTTGGGCGTCAACGGGCGGCGAGTCCTCCGCAATTCTGAACGAAAGGTATCTTGCGGCAGACGGAATTGAAAACTGTATCAAAGTACTCGATCAAATAGATAATGAGGAAATGACAAGTCTCGATTTCGTTGAACTTAACGCATGCAGCGGGGGCTGTGTCGGGGGTGCTATGACAGTATCGAATGCGTACATCGCGCAGGCGAGACTGCAAACATTGAAACGGTATTTGCCGATTTCTCCGAACAGACCTGCAAGCGAATGGATACCGGACAGATTTTTCAATGAAAACAAAGTGGAATACAACCCGTATAATCTTCTTTCGGATGATATGTGCGAGGCGAGACGGATGATGAGCGATATTGAATCGATTACTGAGGGTTTACCCAAAATCGATTGCGGCTCATGCGGAGCTCCGACGTGCATGGCATTTGCGGAGGATATCGTAAAGGGTGAAACCACAGCCGACGAGTGTACGGTTATTATGCGTATGTTGTTCCACGAATACCTTCAGCAGCACAAGGACTGCTCTGTGCTTGAAGGTCTTAACCCTATAAATCAGGCACAAACAACTAAAGCAAATGAAGAAAAACTCAATCAGGAGAAAAGCGAAGAATGAACCTCTCGGAATTATGTGACAAACTTAAGCTCAATCTTCTTTGCGGAAATACAGAGCGCGAGTGGAGCGGAGTTTACGCGGGAGATTTGCTTAGTCGAGCAATGAGCCATGTTAAAGCTGACAATTTATGGATTACCATAATGTCAAACACAAACGTAATTGCCGTTGCAAGCCTGACAGAATCTGCGGCAGTCATTTTGGCGGAAAGCGTTGAGCTTCTTCCCGAAGCTCTTAATGCGGCACGTGAAAATGATGTTACAGTACTTTCTTCTGATAAAACCGTGTTTGAGCTTTGTGTGCTGATATCGGGATTATTGTAAATGCGGAGATTCAGCTATGAGAGATTATTACTGTGATTTGCACATTCATTCATGTCTGTCTCCGTGCGGCGATGATGAAATGACACCGGCAAATATTGTCGGAATGGCACTTATAAACGGTCTTAATATTATAGCACTTACAGACCACAACACCGCAAAAAACTGTCCCGCATTTTTCGCACAGGCAAGAATGCAAGGGCTTATCCCGATTCCCGGTATGGAAATTACCACTGCCGAGGATATTCACGTTGTATGTCTGTTTCGTGAATTGCACGATGCTATGAAGTTCGATAGATTTATGGATGAGCATAGAGTTCCGATTCGCAACAACCCCGATATTTTCGGTCATCAATACATAATTGACGAAAACGATGAGATAGCGGGTGAGGAAGAGTGCCTTCTTATAAACGCGACAGATTTGACAATCGATGATGCGTTTGCTGAGGTGCATTCGCGAGGAGGCGTTTGCTATCCCGCTCATATCGACCGAACATCAAACGGAATTGTGTCGATTCTCGGCGGATTTCCGAGCGAACCGAAATATACGGCTTATGAGCTGAGAGATGCCGCTTCTGTTTCGGAGTATGAAAGTCGGTTTCCGATTCTGAAAAATCTTCCTCGCGCAGTATCTTCGGACGCACATCATCTATGGGATATATCTGAGGCTTCATTCTCGATTTCGCTTGAAGATGAGCCGTATTCAAGCTCACTTGTCAGGAATCGTCTCATAGACAGCCTTCTCGGATTAAACGGAAATGAGGGTGAGAGAAAAAATGGATGAGTTGTCCCTTTATGTACTTGACATTACCATGAACTCGGTGAGAGCCGGAGCCGATGAAATATCCGTTAAGCTTACGGAGGACGATGAGTGGATTTCATTCAGCGTAGAGGACAACGGCTGCGGAATGACCGACGAACAGGTAAAAAAACTCTCCAATCCGTTTTTTACCACAAGAAAAACCCGTAAGGTCGGTCTTGGAATCCCATTTCTTACAATGCTTGCCGAAATGACCGGCGGAGGAGTTGTAATTAAATCGGTTCCCGAAAACATCTCTCCTAATCATGGAACGGTAATAACCGCAAAGTTCGGTAAAAATCACATTGATTTTATCCCTCTCGGAGATATAG
>JAZODB010000240.1:0-3713 GCA_045596785.1 Eubacteriales bacterium | reverse complement strand
TCCGATGGTTTGTTGAGCATAATATATCTGAACTTACTGTATCCCAAAAGATTTCCGTCAACCTTGATACATGCCGAATTTTCATCCACTTTAAACGACGGAACTCGGACAACAACCCCGTCAACCGAAACTCTGCCGTGCTTCACAGCACACCCCGCCTCGCTTCGAGTGAATTTCCCGCTGTCAGATAAATACTTGTCAAGTCTCATTATAGCCCTCCCGACCACGAAGCCTCACACAAAATACATGAAGTAAACGGCAGTACACAACACGATAATTATGGCAATTGCCGCAGCTGCACATCCGAATCCAATAAAAAAACTGCGTATGAATTTCATAAAAAAATGATAAGTGCGCATAATGGCACCTCCTATTAAGAGATACCGTTATTGTTGACAATATAATATCATATCTATTCCATTTTTTCAAGAGATACTTTCAATCATTGAATTGTTTTTTCCAAAAAGCGGATATTTCTCAAAATCTTTTTAAAAAAGTATTGACAAAAGACAACAACTCTGTTATAATATCATCCGTCAGATATTAAGTCCGATAATAGCGGTATTGTGTAACGGTAGCACAGCAGACTCTGACTCTGTATGTTGGGGTTCGAATCCCTATACCGCTGTATTAAAAACATGCTTTGTATCGTAAATTGCGGTATAGAGCATGTTTTTTCCGTATTCAGGCAAAAATACTCCGTGTAATGTCATTCACAAAAGCACAGCGAAACAGTAATCAAAGACATTAAGGCAGTAAGGCGGAAAAACAATGAATTTATACGACATTTTAAAAGAATACTCAAAAAACGGAAGAATACCATATCATATGCCGGGGCACAAGCGCAGCTCTCAATTTGAGTACATCAATAAATTCTGCGATATTGATTTTACTGAAATCGATGGTCTTGATAATCTTCATGCGCCGTGCGGAATAATCTCCGAGGCAATGCAAAAGGCTGCCGAGATTTACGGCGCAGAGCAATCATTTTTTCTTGTAAACGGCTCAACCGGAGGTATTATTTCCGCTGTATACTCAACATGCAGGCACAAAAGTATTGTTATGGCTCGAAGCTGTCATAAATCCGTATATAATGCAGCTGACATATCCGAATGTGATGTCAGCTACATCATGCCGCGAATTTCAAGCAGCGGGTACTTTCTCGATGTAACTCCATCGGAGGTCGAAAAAGCTCTCGAACAAAATCCGAACGCCTCAGCCGTTATTGTAACATCACCGACATACGAAGGAGTCGTCTGCGATGTCCGCAGAATCGCAGATATATGTCACTCCGCAAAAATACCTCTTATCGTTGATTCCGCGCACGGCTCACATCTCGGATTCCTCGAAAAAGAAATCCCCTCATCCGTTGTTGCCGGGGCAGATATTGTAATTATGAGTCTTCATAAAACACTGCCCTCCCTCACCCAAACAGCATTATTGCACGTCTCCGGAAATCTCGTTGACCGCGACAAGCTTCGCACTTCAATATCTATGTTCGAAACAAGCAGTCCTTCATATATATTTATGGCATCAACAGACGGATGTATTGAAACGATGCGGGAGAGCTCTTTGTTTGATAAATGGTCGGAAAGGATAGAAAAAATCTGCCTTGCCGCAAAAAAAAGCAATATTGAAATAGAAAAACCTCACGATGTTTTTGCTTATGATAAAAGCAAACTGATTCTCAAAGCTCAAGGAATGAGCGGAGCGGAAATTGCGGAAACTCTCAGAAAGCGATACAATATCGAGCCGGAAATGATATCTCAATCATATGTGCTTCTCATGACAGGCGCCGGTGATACTGACGAAATGACTGATGCGCTTTGCCGAGCACTTGAAACGTTTCCCGAATGCAGTACATTTGCCTCCAAAAGACCCTCACCGTCAATTCCGCTTCCCGAATCCGTAATTTCGCTTTCCGCCGCATCACAAGCTGAGTCGGAAAATGTAAAACTCCGCGAATCAACGGGAAGAATTGCCGCAGAAACAATTACTGCATATCCGCCGGGCATTCCGATTATTGCTCCCGGAGAAAAAATAAGTGACGAAATAATACAAAACATAATTGCAATGAAAGAAAATAAAATTTCCGTTCTTACATCATACGGTGAATTAAACGACTGTATAAAGGTCGTAAAATCACATAAATAACCGATTTCTCATTGAATTATCGAAAAATCATTGACAACTCGTCTCCTTTGAGGTATAATATTTTCGTTAATTAAGATTATCAAAAAAAGGAGTTCTATAATGAAAAGAATTCGTACACTTGCTACACGTGACCTCGTAAAGAGCGTTAAAAACGGCGGCTGCGGCGAATGCCAGACATCTTGTCAGTCAGCATGCAAAACATCTTGCGGTGTTGCCAATCAGAAGTGCGAAAGCAAAAAGAAATAATTGCACATAAAATACCGCTTGCCAAAGGCAGGCGGATTTTATTTAATAAATAAATTTGACAGGAAATAAAAAATGATACATCAATACAAATTAAACGGATATAACATAATAATTGACGTATACAGCGGAAGCGTTCATGTTGTTGATGAAGTTGCGTATGATATTATTGAAGCATACGAAAACACTCCGACACAAGAAATCGTAAATAAAATCCGCGAAAAATATTCATCCGAAAGTCTCACAGAAGCCGATATACTCGAATGTATCTCTGATATTGAAGAACTGAAAGCAGATGGGAAGCTTTTCACCGAGGACAAATATAAAAATCACGCCTTTGATTTTAAAAACAGAAACACCACCGTAAAAGCACTATGTCTGCATGTCGCGCATACCTGCAATCTGAACTGTGAGTATTGCTTTGCGGCTCAAGGTAAATATCACGGGGAAAACGCTCTCATGAGCTTTGAGGTAGGCAAAGCTGCCCTTGATTTCCTCGTCAAAAATTCAGGCAGCCATGTCAATCTGGAGGTTGACTTTTTCGGTGGGGAGCCTCTCATGAATTTCGGTGTTGTAAAAGAACTCGTGGCATACGCGCGCTCCATCGAAAAAGATGCGGGCAAAAACTTCCGATTCACCTTGACTACAAACGGAATGCTCGTTGATGATGAAGTTATTGAATTTGCAAACCGTGAATGCCACAATGTTGTAATGAGTCTCGATGGACGGCGCGAAATACACGACTCAAGCCGAAGTGATTATCGCGGAATCGGAAGTTATGATAAAATAGTGCCGAAATTTCAAAAATTCGCAAAATCACGCGAAGATTCGGGATACTATATACGAGGGACATTCACTCACAAAAATCCCGACTTCACAAAAGATTTATTCCACATGGCAGAGCTTGGATTCACACAGCTATCTATGGAGCCTGTTGTATCACCCAACGGTACTCCGTATGCGCTAACGGAGGACGACCTTCCGATTATACTTGAGCAATACGAAATTCTCGCGAAAGAAATGCTGAAACGCAAAGAAGAAGGACATCCAATCACATTCTACCACTACATGCTCGACCTGTCTCACGGCCCCTGCATTTACAAAAGGATTGCAGGCTGCGGCTCCGGAACAGAGTACTATGCAGTAACCCCATCAGGAGACTTATACCCCTGCCATCAGTTTGTCGGGGATGAAAAATACAAAATGGGGGATGTATGGAGCGGAGTCACCAATTCTGCGCTCAGAGACGAATTTAAGCTATGCAATGTGTATGCGCGCTCGGAATGTGATGACTGTTGGGCTAAGCTATACTGCTC
>JAZODB010000239.1:0-2166 GCA_045596785.1 Eubacteriales bacterium | reverse complement strand
GTTGCTACAGGTAGAGTAGAACGTGGTATCGTTAAGATGGGTGACGTTGTAGAAATCGTTGGTCTCTCTGAAGAAAAGAAGTCCACAACTATCACAGGTGTTGAAATGTTCCGTAAGCTTCTCGATTCCGCTGAAGCTGGTGACAACGTAGGTCTCCTTCTCCGTGGCGTTCAGAAGAACGAAATCGAAAGAGGACAGGTTCTCTGCAAGCCCGGCTCCATTCAGCCCCACACACAGTTTGTAGGTCAGGTTTACGTTCTTACTGAAAAAGAAGGCGGCCGTCAGAAGCCCTTCTTCTCAGGTTACAGACCGCAGTTCTACTTCAGAACAACTGACGTTACAGGAACAATCAAACTTCCCGAAGGTACAGAAATGTGCCGTCCCGGCGATAACGTAGATATGAACGTTGAGCTCATCACTCCTATCGCTATCGAGAAGGGTCTCCGCTTCGCTATTCGTGAAGGCGGCAGAACAATTGGTTCCGGCGTTGTTATCGACATTAACGCGTAAGTTAATATAATATTTCGGGGGAGGCTTTTCAAAAACTCCCCCGAAATTCTGTTATTTATTTTCGGGGACAGGTGAAATTCCTTACCGGCGGTATAGTCCGCTAACTTGCAAAGCAAGCCGAACGGGTGAAATTCCCGTACCGACGGTCAAAGTCCGGATGAGAGAAAGAATCAAAAGCGCTGTTCCCGCCTTTTTTCAAGGCGGGACTTTTGATTCTCCCTAAAAACATATTTATGGGAGATTTTTTATGTCAAAAACTACATACAAAGCCAATACAACACGCACAATCGTTGCAATCGGCGTTTTTTCCGCGCTCGCGTACGCCTGCACCGTTCTTTTCCACTTCAAAGCCGCGTTTCTGTCTTTCGATTTGAAGGATGCCGTAATGACAGTCGGCGCAATGCTGTTCGGTCCTCTGTACGGCATCGCAATGTCTGTTATCGTATCCCTCATCGAGTTCATCACAATAAGCGGCACCGGCATCTATGGTCTGATAATGAATGTTGCCTCAAGCGTCACTTTTGTCTGCATCGGAAGTGCAGTATACTGCCGTATGCGCTCACTCAAAGGAGCTATTCTCGGCATGACAGCATCGGTGGCAATTCTGCCGCTCGTTATGATATGCCTCAATCTTCTGATTACGCCGTTTTATATGGATACAACCGTTGAGGTCGTCATTTCAATGATTCTGCCGCTTCTCCTTCCGTTCAACCTCACAAAAGCCATCTTTAATGCCTCGCTCGTGTTCATTATTTATAAGCCTATCTCTACGGCGGTCAGACGCGCCGGCTTTGTGAGCAACGCAAATACAGACTCAAACACCCCGCCCGCAAAAATAAGCGCTCGCGGAGGCATTGCTCATCCTGCGGTTATAATAACAGCGGCTTTAATAGCAGCCGCAGCTCTCGCATTCTTCTTTATCAAGCTCGGAGGCTCTGTCGAGCTTGCGGGTATTGCGCAATAATTTCAAAAAATGAAGATGATGCTGTCGCAAATTATGCAAAAGCTATTGCAAAACCGCACCTTTTGTGATATAATTAAACTATAAAACCAAACATAACTTATCAAGAGTGGCTGAGAGACCGGCTCTGTGACGCCCGGCAACCTATCCTGTGTGACAAGGTGCTAATTCCTGACAGATGAGTAATCATATCTGCGTTCTCATTCTGTTCGGATGAGAACGTTTTTTTACCGATTTTGCCGCTCGATAAATAAAAGGAGTCTTTTATGAAAAAACTGTTTACCTCCGAATCTGTAACCGAAGGACACCCCGATAAAATCTGCGACCAAATTTCCGACAGAATACTTGACGAAATGCTCCGCGCCGACCCCATGTCGCGTGTTGCCTGCGAAACCTGCTGTACCACAGGACTTGTCATGGTTATGGGCGAGATTACAACCTCATCATACGTTGATATTCAGGCGGTTGTACGCAAAACCATTCTCGATATCGGCTACAACCGCGCTAAATTCGGATTCGACGGTTCAACCTGCGCCGTAATCAACTCGATTCACGAGCAGTCGCCCGACATAGCTCTCGGTGTTGACAAATCGGCGGAAGCAAAAAGCGGTGAAATCAACGATGAGTTCGACACGGGCGCGGGAGACCAGGGGCTTATGTTCGGATACGCCTGCAATGAGACTCCCGAGCTTATG
>JAZODB010000238.1:0-5482 GCA_045596785.1 Eubacteriales bacterium | reverse complement strand
TTTGACTTGATTTTTTGTATAAAAAATTTTATGTACATAAAACTGCCGAAATCCGAACATAATAATTTACGGGATCGCGATGATCTCTACTTTATAATGGATGGTGTTAAAATGGAAGAAATCAAAAAACCCAATCATTCTATCGCCTGCACTGTAACGCAATGTGCCAACCATGCACACTCATGCAATTTCTGTGCACTTGATAAAATCACCGTGGGAACTCACGAAAAAAATCCTACCGTCGTTCAGTGCACAGACTGCGAATCCTTTGTACTCAATTCCAAGGAATGTAAGGACTGCGGCCGCGGAGAAGCAAGATAAATCCATGTAAATCAAATAAGCCGCCGTGGATGGCGGCTTATTTGATTTACATAAAATATTCAGAGTAAACATACGGTAGCAGCAATTTAATGTGAATAATATTTGATAACATATCTCATATACTGCTTTGTAATGTATAATATTAATCAAAAGTAAATAAAATATTAATAAATATAATGCGGATTAGATATGCACTAAATATGAATAAGGTTTCACAACTTTTTATAGTAAACATTAACAAACATAACATTTACTTATAGATTTATAAGAAATATTTGCTTGACTTGTAACGAAATATCTAATATATTATATAAAATAGAACTTCGACAAGGTTTATTTCTACATTAAATGCGGTGTTTGAATAAATCAAAACGAAGAAATTCACAAAGCCAAAATGAATTATATTCATTGGTATTCAAAAATAAGCAAAGGAGATAAAATCATTATGAGCATGAAAAAAATTATTGCAATTACACTCGCAGTAATCATGGCAGCAGCCACACTGACAGCCTGCGGAGCAAAAACAAAGCCCGAAGGTACAATAGGTATCGGTGCAATAGGTCCGATAACCGGAGGAGCTGCTATTTACGGAAACGCTGTAAAAAACGGAGCAGAAATCGCAATTGAAGAAATAAACGCCAAGGGCGGACTTCAGTTCTCATTAAAATTTGAGGATGATGAAAACGATGCCGAGAAATCCGTAAACTCATATAACGCACTTAAAGACTGGGGTATGCAGATTCTCATGGGAACAGTCACAACAACCCCGTGTGTTGCAGTATCGGGTGAAGCAAACACAGACAGAATATTCACTCTCACACCCTCAGCATCTTCAACAGATGTAATCGGGGGCTTCGAGAATGCTTCCGGAAAAGTTGAAATTCCCCGTAAGGATAACGTATTCCAGATATGCTTCACAGACCCGAACCAAGGTATTGCTTCTGCCGAATATATCAAGACAAATGATATAGCAAGCAAGATTGCTGTTATTTACAACAGCGGTGACGCATATTCAACAGGTATATATAACAAATTCGCTCAGAAAGCAGAAGAACTCAAGCTTGATATTGTAAGCGTAACAAGCTTCCCGTCTGATGACACAACAGACTTCAGTGTACAGCTTACAGAGGCAAAAAATGCCGGTGCGGATCTTATATTCCTCCCCATTTACTACACTCCCGCTTCTCTCATCATGAAGCAGGCTGACTCCGCCGGATATGAATTCAAGTATTTCGGATGCGACGGTATGGACGGTATCCTCACAATGAAAGGCTTTGACCCCACTCTTGCCGAGGATGTAATGCTTCTCACTCCTTTCGTTGCCGACGCTAAGGATGAAGCAACACAGAATTTTGTTAAGAAATATCAGGAAAAATTCGATGAAGTTCCAAACCAGTTTGCCGCAGACGGATATGACGCAATATACGCTATTTATGAAGCTTGCACAAAAGCAGAAATAACAGCCGATATGTCTGCCGCTGATATATGCGAAAAACTCATAGCAATCTTCACAGACGGTTCGTTTGTATTTAATGGCCTCACAGGCACCTCTGTTACTTGGTCCTCCACAGGCGAAGTATCAAAAGCTCCGAAGGGTATGATAATCAAAGACGGTGCTTACACTGCAATGTAATTTACCGAAATCTTGCACAGGGCTGTCTAAAGACAGCCCTGTTTAAATTTTTAATCAAAACAATTTCCGAGGAGGATAACTCGTGAATTTTTTATCGTATTTGATAAACGGCATCAGTCTGGGAAGCGTTTACGCAATAATCGCGCTTGGATACACGATGGTTTACGGCATTGCAAAAATGCTTAATTTCGCTCACGGCGATGTTATCATGGTTGGGGCATATATTTCATTCTGCATTACAGTTGAGCTTGGACTTCCCGCAATAGTGTCTGTCCTCGTCTCAATGCTCGTCTGCACTGTAATAGGCATTTTTATCGAACGACTCGCGTACAAACCGCTCAGAAATGCTCCCGCACTTGCGGTGCTTATTACAGCCATAGGAGTAAGCTATTTCCTTCAGAACATGGCTCTCTTAATATGGGGAAGTGCGTCAAAATCGTACCAATCCCTAATAAACTTCCCGGCAATCAAGCTGTTTGATGGCAAGCTCATGATAAAGTCAGAAGCTATCGTCACTATAATTATATGCTTAATTATTATGATTTCTCTGACTTTGTTCACAAGCCGCTCTAAAATGGGAAAAGCAATGCGTGCGGTTTCAGAAGACAAAAGTGCGGCTCTTCTCATGGGAATTAACGTAAATACAACAATATCCGTAACATTCGCGATAGGAAGTGCGCTTGCGGCAATAGCCGGAATCCTTTTTTGCTCAATGTACCCGGCTCTCACCCCCACAACAGGCTCTCTGCCCGGAATCAAAGCTTTCACAGCAGCTGTTTTCGGAGGCATAGGCTCTATTCCCGGAGCTATGCTCGGCGGACTTCTCCTCGGAATAATTCAGATTTTCGGTTCTGCATATATTTCAACCGAGCTTTCCGATGCAATAGTTTTTGCTGTGCTCATCATTGTTCTTCTTGTTAAACCGACAGGACTGCTCGGAAAACAGATTCGCGAAAAGGTATAAGGAGGACCGATATGCAAAAAATAAAAAAATTATCCAAAAAAACAAGGTCCGACTTTATAACATACGGAATCATTATCGTTGCGTTCGCAATACTCGAACCGCTCAGAGCGTTCGGAATGCTGTCAAGCTCTTTTTCAGGTCAGCTTGTCCCGATATGCACCTATATTATTATGGCAGTCTCACTCAACCTAAATGTCGGAATACTCGGTGAGCTGTCTCTCGGTCACGCCGGATTTATGTCAATCGGTGCGTTCGTCGGAATAACCGTATCCACATGCCTAAACGGCAGTATTGAATCAGGTATTGTCAGATTACTTTGTGCGATAGTCATAGGCGGCATCTTCGCAGGTGTCTCCGGATTCATTATCGGAATACCCGTTCTCAGACTGCGCGGAGACTATCTCGCTATTGTAACTCTCGCTTTTGGTGAAATAATAAAAAATATCATAAACTGCCTGTACGTGGGATTTGACTCAAACGGGCTTCACTTCAGTATGGAAAACGCCCAAGCTCTCGAAATGAACGGCGGTAAAGTTATTATAAACGGTCCTATGGGGGCAGTCGGAGTCGAAAAGCTGTCTACATTCTCTATCGGCTTCATATTTGTGATGATAACGCTCATAGTCGTTCAGAATATGATAAGAAGCCGTACAGGTCGTGCCGTCATGGCAATCCGCG
This sequence comes from Eubacteriales bacterium, assembly GCA_045596785.1. Classification (GTDB taxonomy): domain Bacteria; phylum Bacillota; class Clostridia; order Oscillospirales; family CAG-272; genus UMGS1696. Next base: position 1,886 of record JAZODB010000238.1, on the reverse strand, counting down.
ACAACAGAATCGCCGCCGAATCCGTCGGTATAAGTGTAACCAAATACAAGCTGATTGCGTTCATCACATCAGCCGTTCTCGCGGGAATGTCGGGTGCACTTTATGCAATGAATTACACTACTCTTATTGCGAAGAAGTTCGACTTCAACACTTCAATACTCGTTCTCGTATTTGTGGTTCTCGGTGGAATGGGCAACATTCGCGGTTCAATCATTGCCACCACTATTCTTTATATGCTGCCCGAAGTTTTGAGGGAATTTGAAGATTATCGTATGCTTATATATGCGATTATTCTTATAGTCGTAATGCTCGTTACAAACAGTGAGCGCGCAAAAAATATCCTTGAAATCATAGAAACGAAAATATCAAAATTCACAAACAAAAAACAGGCTGATGCCGAAAAGGAAGATAAAAGGGAGGATGCGGTAAATGAGTAAGCTTGTACCATTGCCCAGCAAAGGGCTGATACCCGAAAGAGATGTCGGAAAACAGCCTGTTCTCGAAACGCACCATCTCGGAATAGAGTTCGGTGGTCTGAAAGCGGTGGAAGACCTTGATATGACAATAGGAAAAACCGAAATCGCAGGTCTTATCGGACCGAACGGGGCAGGAAAAACCACCGTCTTTAATCTGCTTACAAAAGTGTATCAGCCAACAATGGGAACAATTCTGCTGAATGGTAAAGATACAACGGGAATGAATACCGCCGAAATAAATCGCGCGGGAATCGCAAGAACTTTCCAGAATATCAGATTGTTCTCCCAACAAACGGTCGAAGACAATGTAAAAATAGGCTTCCATAATCAAATGAAAAACAGCATGTGGTCCGATATACTTCGGCTTCCTTCTTATTGGAGTGAAGAGAAAAAGGCTCATGCTCGCACTATGGAGCTTCTCTCCATATTTGATATGGAAATATACGCCGATTACATCGCTGGGGCACTTCCCTACGGTGCTCAGCGAAGGCTTGAGATAATACGTGCACTTGCAACAAATCCCTGCCTGCTTCTTCTTGATGAGCCTGCTGCGGGAATGAATCCCTCGGAGACCGCAGAGCTTATGGAAAATATCAAAAAAATACGCGATATGTTTCATATTGCGGTTCTTCTCATAGAGCATGATATGAGTCTTGTAATGGGAATCTGCGAAGGTATCGTTGTCCTGAACTACGGTAAGATAATCGCCAAAGGAACTCCTGCCGAAATTCAAAACAATCCTGCGGTTATTGAAGCTTACCTCGGCAAAAAGCATAATTGACGGAGGCGCGATATGAGTGTAATTTTAAAAGCAGACGGAATAAACGTATACTATGGTGCAATTCACGCCATACACGATGTTTCATTTGAGGTATCCGACGGCGAGGTAGTCACACTGATAGGAGCAAATGGCGCAGGAAAAAGCACAATTCTCAAAACAATCTCAGGGCTTCTCAGAAGCAAAACAGGTGATATAGTATTTGGAGATAAATCCATATCAAATATCGCTCCGGATAAAATTGTACACATGGGGCTTGCTCACGTTCCTGAGGGAAGAAGAATTTTTCAGCAGATGACGGTTCTCGAAAACCTTGAAATGGGTGCATATACACAGCCCAACTCCGGCATACAGGCAGATCTTGAAATGGTATTCGAACAATTTCCGAGACTGAAAGAAAGACGCCGTCAGATAGCCGGAACTCTTTCGGGAGGCGAGCAACAGATGCTTGCTATGGGACGCGCCCTCATGAGCCATCCCAAATTACTGATGCTTGACGAGCCGTCAATGGGACTTGCACCTATTCTTGTAGAGCAAATATTCGAAATCATAAAGTCTCTGCATAGGGCAGGCACAACAATTCTCCTCGTTGAGCAAAATGCGCTTATGGCACTGTCCGTTGCAGACCGCGC